>JBAXGN010000324.1 GCA_037139415.1 Verrucomicrobiota bacterium
GGACCGCAAGGTTGCGTGCGCCTCAGTCCTACTCGACCCGGTTCATTTTTCTGCATGGTCGGGTTCCCAATTTCAGCTTTCAAGTTTCAGATTTTTTTTAAGACCTATGCCGAGTGACTTTCCATTCTATTCCGTAATTACCACCATTCAGCCTCCCACCAGTTCGGTTCGCCGTTTGAGCCGGAAACTTTCGGGTTGCGAAGGCCAATTACTGATTATCGGCGACAAAAAAGGCCCCGCCACCTATCCCTTGGCGGGCGCGGAACTCGTGACGATTGAAGCGCAACGCGCATTGCCGTTCCAGCTCGCTCCCCTGCTGCCGGAGGGGCATTACGTCAGGAAGAACCTGGGCTACCTGCTGGCCATCCAACGCAAGGCCGCTTGCATTTATGAGACGGACGACGATAACGCCCCGCTGCCGCATTGGCAGCCGCGTCAGTTGAAAGTCAAAGCCAAGCAAGTCACGGCCGCCGGATGGCATAATGTGTATGAGCATTTTTCCCAACGCTCCGATCTGATCTGGCCGCGCGGTTTTCCCGTGGAAATGCTTGCCAAAGCGCCTGGCAAAAAACGGACGCTCCTGGGCAAACTGGATCAATTCAGCGCACCCATCCAGCAAGGCTTGGCGAATGGGAGCCCGGATGTGGATGCCATCTGGCGGTTGGTTTTGGACAAACCGTTTGATTTTCAGGAAAATTGCAGTCTTTTCCTGGCCGCAGGCACATGGTGCCCTTTCAATAGCCAAAGCACCTGGTGGTGGCCCGAGGCGTACCCGCTGATGTATCTGCCCAGCTTTTGCACCTTTCGAATGACCGATATCTGGCGCAGCTACATCGCGCAGCGCTGCCTTTGGGCGATTGGCAAAGGCGTGGCCTTTCATGCGGCGGAGGCCCATCAAGACCGCAATCAGCACAACCTGTTGCGGGATTTCGCGGATGAGGTTCCTGGTTACCTCCAGGCCAATCGGATTATCGAGTGTCTAGCCGCCCTGAAACTGCGCCGGGGAAAAAATGCGATGGGCGAGAATCTGTTGGCCTGCTACCAGGCACTCGTCAATATCGGCATCTTCCCGGAAAAAGAACTCGGCCTCGTGACCGCATGGCTGGCTGACCTGGCACAAGGATAGAGGATCGTACGATAAGCAACCCACCACCCGAACAAAAGTGTTAGAAAAAAATTTATGAAAGTACTAATCACCGGAATCACCGGAATGATCGGCAGCCAGGTAGCCCGGCTGGCCACCTCGCAAGGCTGCGAAACATTCGGATTTGCACGGTTCAGCGCCGCCAGCCGCATGGCTGCCATCCAGGAAAAGAACATTCTTCGCTGCGACATACTCGACCGCGACGCGCTGGAGCGGATTGTTGAGAAAATCCAGCCGGATCTGGTTGTTCACATGGCGGCCCAAGCGTACAATGGTATTTCCTGGGAAATGGAGGATATTACCCATTTAACGAATTACACCGGGACATTGAACGTGTTGAAAGCGTGTCGGCGATTGGTGCCGAAGGCCAAAGTGGTTTTAGCATGTTCCAGCGCGGCGTATGGGGATGTGCTGCCGGCGGATAACCCCCTGAAGGAAGCTCGTCTGCTTAAGCCCATCACCCCGTACGGAGTGAGTAAAGCAGCCACGGAAGCTCTGGGATACCAATATTACAAGAACTACGGTTTGGCAGTTTTCCTGCCCCGTTTGTTCATTCACGTGGGCACCGGCCACCCGCCGGCCACCGCCATTCAAAATTTTGCCCGTCAACTGGCCTTGATCACCCGCCGAATGGCCCCGCCGATTATCAAAGTCGGCAACCTGTCTTCAGCACGTGATTTCGTAGATGTTCGTGACGGCGCCAGGGCGTTGCTGCTTTTGGCTCAGAAAGGCGCGCCGGGGGACCCCATTAACATCTGCACGTCCACCACCTACACCATCAGGCAGATTCTGGAGATGCTGATCGAAATCTCCGGACAAAAGGTGGAAGTTGTGGCTGATGCCCAACTGATGCGACCTTCCGACGAACCGCTCCTTTTGGGCGATAATACCAAGCTTAAAGCCCTGGGTTGGCAGCCCGAATATTCAATCCAGCAAACCCTTGAAACCGTCTATCAGGATTGGCTTTCCCGGATATGAACGCCTTCAAATCGGCATCCATTATCCTGCCAGTATTGAACGAAACCTATTCGTTGCGGCAGACGGTGGATATCATCGAGTCGGCGTGTGCGAACGACGTAGGGGAGTATATTATTGTCGTCTGCGAGCGCACCAAGGCGGAAAGCCTCTTGGTTTGCCGGGAAATCGTAACCCAACTGGCTGGCAAATGCTCGTTACATTTTCAAAAACGACCCTTTGTGGGCGGGGCGATTCGCGATGGGTTTGATTTGGCACGAGGCAGCCATGTGGTCATGATGTCCACCGACCTTGAAACCGATCCCGCGCTGGTAAAGACCCTCATCGCCATGGCAAAGGAATACCCGGAGGGCATCGCGACCGCGTCTCGCTGGGTAAAGGGCGGACAGTTTGAAGGTTATCATCCGATCAAGTTGGCTGCCAACTTCCTTTTCCAGAAAATGTTTTCGGTGCTTTACGGCACCCGGCTATCCGATTTGACGTATGCCTATCGGATTTTCCCGACCGCACTGGTACATCGCATCGCTTGGGAAGAACTCAAACATCCATTTTTTTTGGAAACGGCGCTCAAGCCTTTACGGCTTGGGGTTACCATTCGTGAAATTCCTGCGGTTTGGCGCGCGCGCACCGAAGGGGAATCAGTCAATCCGTTTATGGCCAACTTTACCTATTTTAAAATTGCCATCCGCACACGGTTTCGCCGCACCCAAGACATTGTCTGCCAATGAAAGTTAACAAGCAGGGAAATGCCAGCCAGCCTGACCTCGCGCAAAAAATTGGTGTCAATTTTTTTGCCAAATAATATTTTTGCCATGTCCGGTTTCCCATCTTTCTGCATGGTCGGGTTTCCCATTTTTATGCGGCTCATCTTTCTGCAAAATCCCAACAATCATTTCAGAATTAAATGATCCAGCCGTTCATTGACAGTTTTCGGGATATCCATTCGGCCTGGTTTATCGCCGTCATGGTGTTCCTACCGCTGGTTGGTTTTCCGATCAGCCCGTTTTGGATACTGGCAGGTATTCGCTTTGGACCGGTGATGGGCATACTCGTATCCGTCTTTGCCTTGGCGGCCAATGATGCCATTGCCTACCAAATGGCGTCGCGCTGGCTCAAACGGCCCATCCAGACCTGGCTGGCGAAGCGCGCATACCGGTTGCCGCAGATGAATGACGGTGGTGAAATCAGGCTATTACTAATTTGCCGCTTAACCCCGGGGTTTCCCCTGCCCGCCCAAAACTACCTGCTGGGGTGCTCGGGGATTCACTTTGTCCGCTACCTGGTTTGGTCACTTCCCCTGCAAGCAGTCTGGGCAATTGCCTTTGTGGTCTTCGGAGACGCCGTAACCCGATCAAACATCTGGCCGTTTGTCTTGGCCGCCAGTTTACTGATCGTGGTTGCCCTGGTCATTGCCATGCTCCGCAGCCATTTACTGCCACCCAAGGCTCCGGATATAAATGCTTTTACACCCCAGACCAAAGTTTGAGTTTAAGGCCTGCCGCTTGCGGACATTTTGAGCAACCACTAACAACCACCTGATAACCGACAACAGTCCTTGATCTTAACCGCGAGCCGCGAACAACGAACCGATAGTCAGCATGTCAGCTTTTCAGCATTTAGGCCCCCCGCTCCATGCTCCTCGCTCCATGCTGTCTGCTCTGCGTTATCAACTGATAACTGCGAACTGCGAACCGATAACTGGTTTCAATCCGTGTTTATCAGTGTCCATCAGTGGTTAAAAATGAAGCTCGTTCCCATTTTCAGGTTCTCAAGTGTTGGTTCCCATATTTCTGCCGGCCAATTTTTCTGCATAATCGGGTTCCCAATTTTTTTGCCATGTCCGGTTTCCCATCTTTCTGGTGCAGCCTTCGATCTTTGACAGGCCAGCGGGTGCAAGTCC
>JBAXGN010000325.1 GCA_037139415.1 Verrucomicrobiota bacterium
ACTATCGCACCCCGGACGGCAACGCAAGAAATAACTTAACGAAGTAGAACTAAGAACCGGGAGTCATTCATTAACAAAACCACCGACACCTTGTCCGTTTAGCCACTGGGCGATGATTATTTCAAGGCATCTTTGCCATCGGTGAGCCATTCGAGGTTGAAGCGGGCGAGGGTGAGGCGGTCCCCGGCGAAGCCGGACTTTTCACCGCGTCCGTAAAAGCAAAGGATGGTACCGCGTTGGGTGACGGCAATATCACTGTATTCGAGACAGAAAAGCATGTGAAATCGAGTGCTGACAAGAGGAGTGGTTGCGAGTACTGTTCGCCATGCACTTGCGCAAGCGTTTTTTGAGATCAGGCGTACCCATTCGCCTGATGGTGTTGGGTTGCCTGGGCTTGGCCTTAGGGCTGATGGCCCAGGTAGGCCCCCGTCCGGTGTTGGTGGAGGCGGAGGGTTTCACGGAGCACGGCGGTTGGGTGGTGGACCCGCAGTTCATGGATCAGATGGGGTCGCCGTATCTGCTGGCGCATGGGTTGGGGGCGCCGGTGAAGGATGCGCGGACCACGGTGGTCTTGCCCGGTCCCGGCACGTATCAGGTGTGGGTGCGGACGTTGGATTGGGTCGCCCGCTGGCAGGCGCCCGGCGCGCCGGGGCGTTTCCAGGTGTTCATCAATGAGCAGGCGTTGCCGGTGACGTTTGGCACGGAGGGGGCGGCGTGGCATTGGCAGGCTGGCGGGAAGGTGACGGTGCCGCAGGCGACGGTGCAACTGGCGCTGCATGATTTGACCGGCTTTGAGGGGCGGTGCGACGCCGTGTTGTTTGTTCTCGCGACGACCCGTTTGGAACCACCCAACACGAATCCAGAGCTGGCGGCGTTTCGCCGGGAGTGTCTGGGGCATCCGCCCGCGCCTGAACCGGGCGGGGAGTTTGATTTGGTGGTTACCGGCGGCGGCATGGCGGGAACGTGCGCGGCCATCGCGGCGGCGCGCTTGGGGTTGAAGGTGGCGCTCATCCAGGATCGCCCGGTGTTGGGGGGCAATAATAGTTCCGAGGTGCGCGTCTGGTTGCAAGGGGCGCGCAATAAAGATCCCTGGCCGCGCGTGGGGGATGTGGTCGCGGAGTTGGAATCGGCGCGGCGCGCACATTATGGCCCCGCCAATACCGCCGAGTTGTACGAGGATGAAAAGAAGTTGTCCGTGGCGCGCGCGGAACCGAATTTACGTTTGTTTCTGGAGCATCGCGTCAACGGGGCGGAGGTGAAGCAAGGGCGCATCAGCGCCGTGGTGGCGCAGGAGATTGCCAGCGGACGCCGGTTCCGCATGGCCGGACGGTGGTTTGCCGATTGCACCGGGGATGGCGAGGTGGGCTTCCTGGCCGGGGCGGATTATGATCTGACGCCCAAGGGGCGCATGGGGCCGTGCAATTTATGGAACGTGTCGGATGCCGGTCGCAACGCGCCGTTTCCGCGTTGTCCCTGGGCGCTGGATCTCAGTAAACGGCCGTTCCCCGGTCGCGATGCGACCAAGCCGGATATTCTCAAGCTGGGCGGTTGGTATTGGGAAAGCGGCTTTGATCGCCATCCCATTGCGGAGATGGAGTACGTGCGCGATTGGAATTTCCGCGCCATGTACGGCGCGTGGGATGCCATGAAGAATGTGGATCAGGTGCTGCCCAATTATCAATTGAACTGGTCCGCGTACATCATGGGCAAACGGGAGTCGCGCCGCTTGCTGGGGGATTATGTGTTGACGGTGGAGGATTTGAAACTCGGGCGGGAGTATCCCGATGGCTGCGTGCCCACCGGTTGGAAGATTGACCTGCATTTGCCCGATCCCAAGTACGAGAACGGTTTTGCGGGCGACGCCTTCATTTCCAAGGCGGACTTTGGCCAATATCCGATGCCGTACTGGGTGCCGTATCGGTGCCTGTATTCCCGCAACCTTGCGAATTTATTCATGGCGGGGCGCGACATCAGTGTGACGCATGAGGCGTTGGGCGGCGTGCGCGTGATGCGCACCGGCGGTTGCATGGGGGAGATTGTCGGCATGGCGGCCAGCATCTGCAAACGGCGGAGCGTGGACCCGCGCGCCGTGTATAAGCGCTACCTCGCGGAACTCCAGGAACTCATGCGGCGCGGCGTCGGCAAGCAATCCGGCGCGGAAATTCCCTATTCCAATCAGGGCGAGACCGTCACCCGCAAAGCCGCTCCCGTGGAGAAACCGGATTGGCTCAAGCAAGCGGTCAACGTGGCGCCCCAAGCCAAAATTACCGTGACCGGCAGCAAGGACGCGGTGAATTCCCCGCCGTCGCTGCTCAATGATGGCCGGGCCGATTTGAATGACAATGCGCAACGTTGGATCAGCGATACGCATACCCCGCACGTGGTGGAATTCACGTGGGAACGCCCGCAAACCCTTGGCGGTCTGCGCATCGTCAGCGGGTACCGCCAGGGCCGCGAATGCGTTGCGCCGATCGAGGATTTCGCCCTGCAATATCATAACGGGGAACGCTGGCTGATGGTGGAGGGGGCGACGGGGCGGGGGAATGACCTGGTGGATTGGTCCCGCCGCTTTGCGCCCATCACGACCGCCAAGGCGCGCCTGGTCATTACCGGCACCCGTGATAACACCGCCCGCATTTGGGAAGTGGAGTTGCTTGAAGTAAACCAAGCAATTACTGAACCAAGCGCGTCGCTGGAGTTCATCGGCATCGGCAAGGATGGCCGCCATTTTGCCGGCGCGAAATCGGGCCGGGCGTTCATTCCCTGGGGATTCAACTACGATCACGACGCCACGGGCAGGTTGCTGGAAGAGTATTGGGAAGCCGAGTGGGATACGGTGGCCGGGGATTTTACGGAGATGAAAGAATTGGGGGCCAATGTGGTGCGGGTGCATTTGCAGGTGGCCAAGTTCATGACGGCGGCGGATCAGCCCAACGCCGCCGCCTTGCACCAACTCGCGCGCTTGCTCCGGTTGGCCGAGGCGCGCGGGCTGTATCTGGACCTTACCGGGCTCGGCTGTTATCATAAGCAGGATGTGCCCGCGTGGTATGACGCGCTGCCGGAGGCCGCGCGCTGGAATACGCAGGCGCGCTTTTGGGAGGCCATCGCCGGCGTGGGCGTGGAAAGCCCCGCCGTTTTTTGCTACGACCTGATGAATGAGCCCATCCTGGCCGGTGGCGATAAAAAGGAAACCAATTGGCTGGCGGGTGAGTTGGCCGGTAAATATTTTGTGCAGCGCATCACGCTGGACCTGGCGGGCCGCAGTCAGACGGACGTGGCCAAAGCCTGGGTGGAGAAACTCTCCGCCGCCATTCGGAAGCACGACCAGCGACATTTGGTCACCGTGGGGGTGATCCCCTGGGTGTACGTGTTTCCCAAAGCCAAGCCGCTGTTTTATTCCAAGGAAGTTTCGGCCAATCTGGATTTTGCAAGCGTCCATTTTTACCCGAAGCAAAACGACGCTGTCGGTGCCCTTACCGCCTTGGCAGCGTACGACATCGGCAAACCGGTGGTGGTTGAGGAAATGTTTCCGCTGAGCTGCGACATTGAGGAACTGGACCGCTTTATCGAAGGTTCGCGCCCGCACGCGACCGGCTGGATCACGTTTTACTGGGGCAAAACGATTCAGGAGTACGCGACGAACAGTCCCAGCATTGGCGACGCAATCACCCGAAAATGGCTGGAATATTTCCGTGATAAGGCCGGAGCGGTGCAAAAGTACAGTCGCTAGACATCGGCAAAATAATCCAAGGCCATCCCCAATCTTTAGCGGGCAAAGGGTGTTGCATCCACAATACTCAGAGGATTATGGCACAGGCTGATGGGCATGCACGAATGGTTCTTCGCTGTTTTCGGTGGAATACTCAGTGGAATCCCGAAGCCCGAAATCCGAATGCCGAAAGAAATCCGAAATCCGAGATCCGAAAACACGCCACCTCCATGAGGGGAGC
>JBAXGN010000326.1 GCA_037139415.1 Verrucomicrobiota bacterium
ATAGCTTATCTTATGCATGTTTTGAAAACGGCTTTTCCGGGACGGGCTCTAAATACTTTGCACCCCCCGTATTTGGAATCAAGGCAAAGCACATACTTAAACCATCCCACCACCGTGGCAACTTTGCACCCCCCGTATTTGGAATCAAGGCAAAGCGAGGAGGCTGAGTTGGCGGTCTTTGAGGTCACTTTGCACCCCCCGTATTTGGAATCAAGGCAAAGCGAACATTACAATTAGGATAATAGGATTCCACTTTGCACCCCCCGTATTTGGAATCAAGGCAAAGCTTACAGACCACCACGCAAGAAAAGCAATGAACTTTGCACCCCCCGTATTTGGAATCAAGGCAAAGCTACAATCGCCAGTGGGTTAAAACGTGATGTACTTTGCACCCCCCGTATGAGCAGTTTGGTGATGCTGGATTGCGCGGTGCTGGCAGCGGTCCGGTGGAGAACACGGATGATGCGGCGGACGGTGTGGCGGTGGGTGGAGCGGAGCAGCATTGAAAAAGTATAAAAAGGCTAAAGCTAGAAGTAACCAGTGATCAGTCATCAGTTATCAGTTATTCCAAATTTCAGAGGATAGGAGTTATGGGACGAATGGGAGCGATGGGGTGAGTAGAAAACCAAGCATTGCAAATTGAAAATTGTAAAATGCAAATTGGGGAACACAAAAAATCGCCAATCGTTGATCGCCGATAGCCAAGGGAATTTGAACCGCGAACCGCGCCAAACACGCGAAAGGGGAAAAGGCCGGGAAATAATTCAGCGCCGACTGACGTGCGGCGGCTACGCGGCTTTGATCGTGGACCTCACCCTGGATGAAGCGTCGGCAAAGGTTTAACTCCACGCTGCGGTCCGTGCCGGAGAACTGCGGTGGGCGACGCCGTTGAGGATCAAATTTGAGACTTCTTATTCCAAATCGCTATCAAGCGGAGACTAATTCGCTGGTCTTTTGAGCTGCTGGCTTCGTTGCTCGCTCGTTATCCCGACAGGTCGGGACGGGTATGCGCCTCGCTCGCGTCTCGCCAGCCGCCCAATATCCTGCGCGCCTTAGTCTCAGCTTGAAAGCTCATTGGAATTACGTCGGCTCCTACCATTGGTCATGATCCCATGACTTCAGCTTTCCGATGGTGCTGACGGTGGTGCGGGCGGTTTATCCAGTGGCCGAGGCACCACCTTCAAGCGCTCGCGGAGCATGTCGGAGCGGATCATATCCCGCTCATCGGCGCCAAGTTTTTCCGTAAATTGTTTCTGCAAATGCGCCGGTTGGGTGATTAAAAACAGCTCGACCAGCAGGGCCGGGTCCACCTTCGGGAACAGGTTGAGGTCCACGCCCAAGCGCATCAGCGAGAGCAGGTTCATCGCCTCTTTCGAGGAAATGCTGTACGCATTGGCGAGGATGCCAAACGCGCGCCCGATATGGTTGAGCACCACCTTGGGTTTGCCTTCCAATAATTTGGCCCGCGCATTTTCCTCGTGCTCGATGATTTGGTTCAGCACTTTTTCCAGCCGTTCAACAATCCGGACTTCCTCCTCGCCCAGCGTCATCTGGTTCGACACTTGGAACACATTGCCGGAGGCATCCGTGCCCTCCCCGTACAAGCCGCGCACGGCCAGGCCCAGCTTGTTCACCGATTGGATGATCTGGCCGATTTGCTCCGCCAGCACCAAGCCGGGCAGATGCAACATGGCGCTGACGCGGATGCCGGTGCCGAGATTCGTCGGGCACGCCGTCAGGTAGCCATAGACCGGACTGAAGGCGTACGGGACTTTTTCCTCGAGCATCGTATCCACCTCGTCAATGAACTTCCACGCGGCGCGAATTTGCAGGCCGGGCAACAGCGCCTGCATCCGCAAATGATCTTCCTCATTGATCATCACGGAGAGCGTTTCCGCACGATTGAGCACCAAGCCGCTGCCGGTGTTTTTGGCGGCGTGCTCCTGACTGATCAAATGGCGTTCCACGAGGATGGTCTTATCCAGCGCGGTGAGGTTGTCCATGGTTTCGACGAAGGCATCCGCCATGGGCGGCAAGGCGGCCACTGTGGGTTGCAACAGTTCGAGCGCCTTCAGCCGTTCCGGCTTTTTCGCCCAACCCGGAAACGGCAAATCCTTGAGATTACGCGCCAGGCGCACCCGGCTGGAAATAACGATTCGGTCGTGCGGCCCCCGCTGCCGCGTGGTTTCCGCCGGCGGAATGAGAAACTCGTGCAGGTTCATGGTTGTTTGGCCTTGAGTTGCTTGAGTTCATCCCGCAAACGCGCGGCCTCTTCAAAATTCTCCAGTGCCACCGCTTCTTCAAGGCGTTTGCCCAGTTGTTTGATGCGTTCGCCCGGATCGGTCTTGCCGCGCAAGGCCTGCGGCGCCTTGCCCACATGCCGCGTCCCTTTGTGCATGCTTTTGAGCAGGCTTTCCAAGCCTTCGGAAAATGCCTGGTAACATTCGGAACAGCCAAACCGCCCGGCTTTCTTGAAGTCCGCCTGCGTGAAGCCGCATTTGGGGCAGCGCCCTTCCCCGCCCGCCACGGCCTGCTGCATCTCGCTGGAGGCCCCCAAACCCAGCAGTAAATCCGCCAGCGAGAAACCGGCGGGATCATTGATCCCCTTCTCCTTGGCGCAGTCTTCGCAAAAATCCCCCTTCTGCACCTTGTCCTCCACAATCTGGGTCAGGTGTACAGTGGCTTGCTTGGTTTTACAAATGCAGCACAACATATCCGCGGCTTGGCTTCGGCTCGCTTATCTAAAAATCGGTTCGCCGGAAACCCGGGTCAGGGCGTGGTATTTTTCCATCAAGCTGCGGGCGGTCGGCCCCGGCTTACCCGTCCCGATCTGCCGTCCGTCCACTTTCGTGACCGGAATAATTTCCGCGCCCGTGCCCGTCAGGAAACATTCATCCGCGCAGTACACATCATAGCGGGTCAAATTGGGTTCCGACACCTTGAGCCCCGTTGCGCGCGCGATTTCCATCACCGTGCCGCGCGTGATACCGTAGAGCGCGCCGGCGGAAAGCGGCGGGGTGAGCAACTGGTCGCCCTTGACAATGAAAATGTTGTCGCCGGTACATTCCGCCACAAAGCCTTCGGTGTTCAGCATGATCGCTTCCTCGACCCCGGCAATGTTCGCCTCGATCTTGGCCAGGATGTTGTTGAGATAATTCAACGACTTGATCGCCGGATTGATGGCATTGACCAGATTGCGCGTGGTTGCCACTGTGACAATGGCCATGCCCTGATCGTACATCTCCTGCGGGTACAGTTGAATTTTGTCGGCGATGATGACCACTGATGGGTTGGCGCAGCGGTTGGGGTTGAGGCCCAGCGTGCCCACCCCCCGTGTGACCACCAGGCGGATATATCCGTCCCGTAAATTATTCTTGTGGCAGGCCAGCACGGTCGCCTTGACCATTTCCTCCTGCGTCATGGGGATGGTCAGCAAAATCGCTTTGGCGGAATCATACAGGCGCGCGACGTGTTCCTTGAGTTTGAAGACGCGGCCGTTATACGCGCGAATCCCCTCGAAGATGCCGTCACCATACAATAGACCATGATCGAACACCGAAATTTTGGCGTTCTTCTCATCGTAGAATTTTCCGTCAATATATACTTTCATACAAAGCTCCGGTGAACCTACGTTAGCCGGGGCGCAAGCGCAACACAGGAATTTCACGTTATTATGTAAAATCCGAGGTGTGCATCATGGGCATTGCCAACCGCCAAAGTGATGTTAAGTTTAGCCCAACCGACGATCATGACCATAAACAACGAGAATCACTGGCATCCGTTTGAATCCTATCTGAGCAAAAAAATGCAGATGGATACCACCCACGGGCTCTGTCCGGATTGCGTCAAAAAGTATTTTCCCGACTAATTCCAAATCGCTATCAAGATGAGACTAATTCGCTGGTCTTTTGAGCTGCTGG
>JBAXGN010000327.1 GCA_037139415.1 Verrucomicrobiota bacterium
ATGTCCGGGCTTCTTAAAAAAACTGCTTTTCTAAGTCCGACAGGCTGCTAGCGCCAGTGTAGAACCCAAAGAGGATCACGGTTGCCCATTCAGATTCCTTGGCAGCATCCACCAGCAGTTTGATCTCTACCGGTGTAAACACTCCGCGCTCAATGCTTTCTTTCTCCGGCAGATCGACAGCCTCAGCGGGATTTGATTGAACTAGGTTTTGCCTGCGTGCCCTATTAAATGCCGCCCGCAAGATTTTTGCATCCAATACGATGGTAGTGGAGGACATGCCTTCATTCTTCCGTTTGGTGAGAAACGACTGGATATCACGGGCGGTGACACTGGTTAATGGTTTCGACGCCCGCGCCGCAAGATGCCCAATAAAATCCTCAATGACACCCTTATAACGCACAGCCGTACCCTCCGACTTATTGGCTTCTTTATCAGTAATCCATTCCCGCAACCAAATAGCGGTGCCTGGAATAGGAATGGAAGGCTCACCAACGCGCTCTAACATCTCATTGATGACCTGCCGGACCTGGCTTTCAACCATTTCTCCCTTCCATATCTTTCGGTCCACCCGCTCCCACTCCAAAGCGATTGTCAGCGCCTTGTTCCGGTCGGTTTGCTTCGTGGACCTCAAATTCGGTTTACCGTCGTCACTGCGCCAAGCAGCAAACCAATATTGGGTGTTCGGTCGTTTATGAACGCTTGCCATAACTGATAACGTACTGCTAACCGGCCATGCTGTCAATAGCGTCTATTAGTGTCGTAAATACGGGCTTTTTTGCTCTGGAAAGGATTGGAATCGAAGCGTCGGTTCGATTCCGACCCTCGCCTCCAGCTCTAAGTGCGTGTGCATAAATGAGTTAGGAAGCTGGAAATGCCAATGGCTAACGGTTTGGCTAACAGTTTGAAAATTGCTCAAATTGTTCCACTTTGTGGCACGTGACGCCACACTGGGCTAACCGCCGGAGTCGCAAAGGAGATAGGCTCGACCCTGTACGAGCCATGAAAGAACGTTACCGAATATTTCTCCGCCGCAAAAGCGTGTACTACGCTTTTGATAACACCACCAAAACTTTCGAGAGCCTTAAGACCAAGAATAAGGCCGAGGCTACGCGCCTGCTGATGGCCTTGAACGAGGCCGGCAAACAGCCCGCCATGAACCTCGGGCTTGCCCGCGTTTACCTCAGGCACAGCGATCCCATGGTCAGCGAACGCACCTGGCAGCACGTCCTGGATGAGATCATCAAGCTGAAGACCGGCCCGACGCAATACCGCTGGCAGAGCGCGGCCAAGGACAAGGCCTTCGACCGCATCCGCCGCCGCCTGCTCATCGAGACGCAAGCCGAGCATTTCTTTGAAGTGTTGCGCAAGGGCACCGTCTCCACCAACGCCTACCTGCGCAAGACCCACAACTTCGCCCTTGATATGAACTGGCTGCCGGCCTCGATTATTCCCCGGCGGCAATGGCCCGCGATCCACTACAAGGAGAAACGCGCCATCAAGCTTGAGGAGCACCAGCAGATCATCGCCGCCGAGGTGAATCCGGAGCGCAAAAACCTCTACCAACTCTGCTGGCACCTGGGCGCCAGTCAGGGCGACATCGCCGCGCTCAAAGGCGAAGATGTGGATTGGACCAACAGCACCGTCAGTTTCTTCCGAAAAAAGACCGGCGTGCCCGTGCTGGTCCATCTGGGCAGCGAGGCGCTGAATCTGCTTAAAGACCTGCCGAGTGAAGGGCCGCTGTTCCCCTACTTGTCACGCGTGCGCGCCGGCGACCGTGCCACCGAGTTCAAGCAACGCTGTCAGCAGTTGAAGATCGAGGGCGTCACGCTCCACAGCTACCGCTACGCGTGGGCCGAACGCGCCAAGACGGCCGGTTACCCAGAGCGGTTCGCCCAAGAGGCCCTGGGGCACAATAGCAAGGCCGTACACCGCGCCTACGCGAAGCGAGCCCTGGTGAAAATTCCTTCCCTGGAGGAATACGAACAGAAGGCAGCCGCGCATGGGGCCTTGGTTCAACCGTAGCGAACCATCAACCACGGATACCAAGGCCCGGGCTCTGCCCCAATCTCCCCGCGTTCGACCGCTCTGGTACACTCCAGGGCGGCTTCGAACGTGTTCAGGTAACCGTGCGCGTTCAGCGCACAACCAGGGCGATCAGCAACCTTATCTTCACATCCACTGCAGATCCAGGAGCAGCCCAGATCGCCGTACTGGTAGTTTAGCAGTTCGTAGCCCAGCGCCACTCCATCCGGGCTGAGTGGCCGCCCCTGACGCACACAGTGAGGCACAATGAAATCAGCGTCCGGTTCGGAATCGCCCACGAACTTGGCCGTCAGCATCCAGTGCAGGCCGACGCCGAAAAAGACGACCTCCTCCGGGGCCAATCCAATCCATTCTGTGGCCCGGCGTGCCTGGTGCAAGTGCTCGAAGCCTCGGGGAACGCCAAAGTCACGGCCGCAGCGGATCTGGCCCCAGCGGATCACGGCCGGAACTTGCTCTGGGGTAATCCCAAACCGGGCAGCACCTTTCGTTCGTTCCGGCAGATCGGAGATGTCCTCGACCAGGTTCCCGTCATCATCGACAGGCCCGGCATAGTTCCAGACCCAAGCATCCGGGAAAAAATCCGAGAGGCACCGCGAGGCGCTGAAATAGTGAGGGGGAAGCCGCGGCGAGGGGGGGCGATCGATTCCAGGCTTTCGCAACCGCGCAAGGAAGTACCCGCCGCAGGTGTAATCCTGCAGTTGAATACCTTCAATTCCCGGCGGAAACATGCATGATTGTTAGCAGAATGAGCGCTGTACTGCAAGCGCAGCCGCGAGCGAGAGTGGGGACAAACGGCAATCAGACGGCCAAGGGCGTTTCGAGTCCCTTGCCAGTTTGTTTTCCATTAGCCTCGCGGACCAGCCGGTCCACAATTCGGATGGCCTTATCTAACCATGCCGGGTCACGGCTAAGTCGTTCCAGCTCGACCGTCGCATACCACTTGCGCGCATTCTGCGCGGGTTTGCCCAGGGGCTTGAGATGCCCAGCGCGCGCCAGCATTGGCATGAAATAAGCTGGCCAGCCAAGGAACTTCGCTGCCGCTTCGGCGTCCAGACACGCGGGCAAGGAACGATCGGGTGTACCTGGATGCTGAATCATAGCGTTGCCTCTTTCCCAGTCCGGAGAATGCCGTAATGGAGTTGGTCAGTCATGGGGCCGCTACAATCCATCGGATTTATCGCAGGTACATGCGTTTCGGAGACCCCGATCAATTTGGCTACCTGTCTTGTATTACAGATTTTCGTCATGACCACATTCTCCCACCTAAATTCTCATGATTCCCAATTTTTATAATAAACTTTACGAAAAAGCGAATTGAGCGGTCAGAATGGGGGGATAAGTCATCGAAAGGTTAGGCTATACCTGCGATCAGCATACGCCAGTCGGGTTCTTCAATGGCTGCTGGAATAACCACCATGGCTGAGGTAGTGATAAGAGCGGGTGCCGGAATGACCGGTGAATGAGTGGAGGGTAGTTCCAGCAGTGCGGGAGTATCCCAAATGCGTTGGGCTTCGGATAGCTGGGTGCGGAGGGACGGCCATTCTTTTAGCAGGGTTTCCTCAGAAATAGTGTTGGTATCCGGATTAAACTCTGCTTCGGCGATGCTCAAGAGTTCTGCCAGGCTCAATTCGGTAGGGTTTTCACCGAGAAGATGACCATCCAGCACTAATTCGGAGGCATCGCCTTTCTCGGCGATGTTCTGTTCCATGGTTCTATCAATGGACCCGTCGCAGATAATGGAATAGACATGAACATCTTCGGGTGAGTTAAGGCGGTGAACGCGATTGATGAGTTGCTCAAACTTGTCAAACGCCCAACTAAGTGCTTATCCGCAAATAAAAGTTGCCTTTTTCGCCGTGCTCTGTCAAT
>JBAXGN010000328.1 GCA_037139415.1 Verrucomicrobiota bacterium
GGAACTCGGCAGTTCCACTATGGAACTCGGCAGTTCCACTATGGAACTCGGCAGTTCCACTATGGAACTCGGCAGTTCCACTATGGATCCTCTCCATTTTGGCATGAAACCGTGCCAAAGACGCATGAACGACCGTAAAGACAGGAGGAATTATGACCATCCTTGAACTGATTTCGGCAGCGCGAATACCGGAAGGCATCGGGGCGACCGGCGCGTTTGGAAAGGAGCCGAGGGGGTTATGAATACACTCTGGCAACCACATTATGATGATTTGGTAACCCGGTATGGTGTCGGGTGGCACTATCCGGCAGCCGGAACCGTTACCGTTAAACCAAAACAAACAAAGAAAGGTTCTATGAAACTAAAACAGCAATATTATCCGAGCCGCAAAGACGCGCAAGTGGTCTGGCTCGACAACATGATCAGTAAATTGCCCGCGCATATCGCGGCGTTGGGGTTATCGCAGGCCAAGGCGGATGCACTGCTGGCGGCCTGCAAGTTCCTGCGTTACGTCCTGAGCCAATGGATCGGCGCCATCCGCGCCTTCAGCAAGGCGGCCACGGATACGGAGATCGCGGTCGAGCACGGCACGGGTTCCAGCCCGATCGCGCTGATCACCTTCACCCCGCCGGCGCTGCCCACCGGGGTGGTGCCGGTGCCGCCCGGCGCGCTGACGCTGATTTTTGACTTCATCAAAGATATCAAGGACAGCGATGGCTATACGGACGCGATCGGCCAGGATTTGCAGATCATCGCGCGCGAGGATGCCACGGAGCATCCGGTGCCCAAAGTGAAGTTGAAGCTGTTGGATGGCGACGGCCAACAATCCGTCAAACTCACGATCATCCGCTATGGCCACGAGGGCGTGCTGATTGAAAGCCGGCGCAACGGTGGGGCCTGGGCGGAACTGGCCCGGCCCGCCCATTCGCCCTATGTGGATGCCCGCCCGCTGTTGGTCGCGGGGACGGCGGAGATGCGCGAATACCGGCTGCGGTTTGTGGATAACGATGTGCCCAACGGGGATTGGACCGCCATCCTAAAAATCGCCGTTGGTGTGTAACCCACCATGAATGAAAACAAACTGGCTGCGGGTGAGCACCGGAGGGCTGGCCACCACCCTCACTCGCCCGCAGCCACTGGATTGGTCTTAACTTTTGCCTTTAGCCTTTAACCTTTAGCCTTTTTTCTTATGTCATTTGATCCGAATAAACCAGTCGAGGGTTCGCTGCTCTCCGCTGAAGAACTGCGCCGACAATTCAACGGGCTGAAATCCGAGATTGACGCCATCCCCGCCGGGCCGCCGGGACCGCAAGGTCCCCCCGGCAATGATGGTCAGCCCGGCCAGCAAGGGCCGCTGGGCGAGATCAGCGCGCAGAATTTGGCGGACGCCATCAACAACGTCCTCAACAACAGCAGCGCGAACAGCAACGGGGTGGCGACGCTGGATTTCGTGGTGAGCGATCCGCCGACGCAATGGGAAGTGGGCACGATCCAGAACACGCTGAACGCGCTGATCCTGGCGCTGCGCCGGCAGTAGGGGAAGGGGATAAAAGTATCCCTGCCGCCATCGCCGCAACCACTTTTGGTGGCGCGCCAACGCGTGTGAGCCCGCGCGCCGGGGAGACCTACTCCTCTGCGACCGGGGCTATCCAAAGTGGCGTCGCGGCCCCTGTCACCCCGCTTTGCCGCCGCACCAGAATTTGCGCTTCCCGACCATTCCTCTTCATTTTTCTGCAAAATTTTTCGTTCGAGAATGGATCAATCCTCGATCACGGTCCCTTTTTGCTCGGTCTGGATGAATTCTTCGTGGTCTTCGTAAATGTTATGCTTGGTGCCGGTGGCACGGATCAGGTAGCCGGCGATCAGGCCGCCGACCAGCGCCAGCCCGAGCGTGACCGCGATGCCGATTAATTGCGCCTTGGCGATGCCGGGCACGACGGCGATGGCGGCTAACCCGCCAAACAAGCCGGGCATGCCATGCAGGTTATGCACGCCGCAGGTATCCACGATTTTGCAGGCGTTCTTGATCTTCCCTTGCACCACGGCGTATCCGAACACGCATAGCGCACCCGCGACGGCGCCGATGAGCAGCGCGGTGGAGCTGGAGACCACATTGCAGACCGCGCCAATGGAGACGCCGCCGGCCAGCGCGGCGTTGGCAATATCCCCAATCATCACTTTGCGCTGGTTAAAGTACGCGCTGAAAATGCAGGTGGAGAGCGTCGCGCCGCACAGGGCGAGGATGGTGTTGACGGCGGTGGCCGCGACCTGCTCGGGCGGGACCACCGCGCAACAGAAACTGGGCCAGAACAGCCACAGCACCATGGAGCCGATCATCGAGAAGCGGTTCGAGGTGGCGTCGCCGGGGATTTCTTTGCCCAGATGCGCCTCGCGGGTCAACGCCACCGCCAGGCCCAGGCCGAAATAGGCCCCGAACGCGTGAATGATGATCGAGCCGGCGGAATCCACAAACCCCTTGGTCACTCCCAATCCGCCATCCAGCACCAGCCACTCATTGAGCATGTACAGCGGCACCATGATCAGCGCCAGCAACCCGTATTGCGGCAGCCGGATTCGGCCCAGCACCGCGCCCGTGGAGATTAGCGCCGAGGCCACGGCAAACTCGGCCAGCAGCAATCCCTTGATGCTATGCGCCGGCACCGCTTCGGCGGTGAGAATCCCCCGCGCGCGCAGGAGGAAATACACCGGCAACCCGACGGCGACCACGAGGTAGGTGCCAGTCGTGGCGCTGTAGCCATAGCGTTGGACGAACACCATCAGGAACCCGAAGCCGACCAGCAGCATGGCCAGGATATGAATCGCGAAATTATATTGCTGCACGTCGCGCAATGCGGCGGCGGCCCCGCCCGGTGCTACCGACTCGGCGAACACTGCTGCCGGGGTGAATAACAACCCGCCCAGAAGGACTTTGCTGATGGACATATTTTTTGACATGCGTATGGCTTTCTTTAAACGGCGTATTTACTTCAGCCACTTTTAATTATTGAATTCGGCGAGTCAAGCCTTGGGTATATTTATCCACAGTTCCGAATCAGCCCTTGTTTCCCCTTGGCGCGCCGCCGGGGCGGTGAGGGGGTATGAAGCTCTGGGAATTTCCCCACCGGCAAAATCCTCCGCACCGGCATAGTTGCGTCTCCCCAGGTACACCCGCGCTCACTCCACTGGACGGGGCAAATCCAAAGCGGGGTCGCCCGTCGCCCCTTTTTCCCGCTTCGGTTGCCCCCGCACTCCAAATTTTCCCGCGCCGTCCTGTTTGAGACTCGTTACCGCGTCGCCTGCTTTGGGAAGCGCTCCTTTGAGCGCCGCGCCGACGGGGTTCCGGGCGGGAAGGGTTTGGCGGGGAGGTTCCGGGAGGTGGTTCCGGTTGGGAACTGGGTGCTTCCGGTTTTCGGGGGTGGGGTTCCGGTCGGGAAGAGTGACGTTCCCCGGCGCAGGGGTGGGGTTCTGCCTTGCAATGGCTTGTTTTTGGACCGGGAGGTTGGGATTCTGGTCTGGACCTCTGGGATTTTGGACTGGAACCCCAATAGTCTGCCGCTCAACCGCTATATTCCGCCGTTCTTCTCCAGTATTTTGCGGCACTTCTCCGGAGTTCTGCCGCAGAACCCCGGAGAAATATGGCGGAACCCTCAAGAAGTGCGGCAGAACCCCGGAGAAATGTCGTGGAACTCCCAGGAAGTGCGGCAGTTCTCCCAAGAAGTATCGTAGAACCCTGGAGAAGTACGGCAAAACTCCGGAGAAGTGTCGTAGAACCCTCGGGAAGTGCGGCAGAATCTGAGGCTATAAATATTTTCGTGTAAGTGGCCGACGATAGCTGAGAGGATAAGAAA
>JBAXGN010000329.1 GCA_037139415.1 Verrucomicrobiota bacterium
AAAGCGCTGTTCCTCAAACCCCGGTGCCGGAAGAACCCGCCCCCATAGTCGCCGAGGTAACAAGGCAAACCGACGTTGTACCCACCCCGATCTGCGACGAATCGCCTTCCGCAGCCCCGGAACCGATTCCGGCTCCTGCGCTGGCAATTACCGCTGCTCTGGAAATTGCGAAGGTGCCGGATGAATCCGCAATCCGCAATCCGCAATCCGCAATCTCCGAAGTCGGTCTCCTTACCTCGAAGGCCGTAAAAAACAGCGAGGAATGCGTGCCAACTCCGGTGGTCACGCCCACAACCAACGCGCCTAAAGATAGTAATTTAATGGCGGTGAGCCTTGGTTGGGTTGACCGTAAACGAAGTCGCAGTGTCCGGACTAAAAACACGCTGCTCTTGGCCGCCGTGGTGCTATTCAGCGCATTGGGAATATGGGCAGTGAAGCATTGGTGGGGAGCGGAACCAAAACCGCTGGTAAAGAATTCCCAAAAAACCAACGCACCCACCGCCAAAATGGTTATTCAAGATCCCCCGCCGCGTGAGCCACTGGATTTGCCCTCCAAGGCAATTGTCAAAGAACCTCCGCCAAAGGAGCCGATGGAGCCGCCAGCCGAGGTGAAGCATCAGCCGCTCCTGAACCGCCTCGAAGCTGCCGCCAAAAGCGGGGATAAGAATGCCGCCTTGCAACTGGGCGATTATTATTTCCTCGGGCTGGACGGGAAAGTAGATTACCAACAGGCTCTGATCTGGTATAAGTTGGCAGCGACGGCGGGGCACGCCGCCGCCAAAGGACGCATGGCTCGGTTCTGCCAGGCGTTGCCAAGCCAAACCGGCGGGCTCAAAGCGCAAGTGGAATGGCTGTTCAACGGCTTTACACCGGAAGACCCCTTTTGTCAGATGGAAGTGGGACGCCTGGCCCGTGAGGGACTGATTACCAGCGGCGAAATTGCCGATCCGGAGTTCTGGCTGAAGAAAGCCTTCCCCAAGATCAAGGCCGCCGCTGAGAATGGCGAGGTGTTCATGATGGGTTATTTGGGCTGGGCGTATCTGGAGGGTTTAGGCACAAAACCGGATGCGGTCGAGGCCGTGAAGTGGTTTCGTCAGGCCGTCGAAAAGAATAATACCGAGGCCATGAATGCACTCGGTTTGGCATATCTGCAAGGCATCGGCGCACTGCATAATCCGGTGGAAGGATTGTCCCTGCTGACCAAGGCGACGCAAGCCGGCAATGTGGATGCCATGCTATCGCTGGGCCACCTTTATAGTGCAGGCATCCAGGTCCCCCATGACGACGTCGCCGGCTTGAAGTGGTTCCGCGAGGCGGCGGCGTTGGGCAACGCGTTCGCCATGAATCTCATTGGACTTGCGTATCAACATGGCGATGGTGTGACCAAGGACGATGCGGAAGCCATCCGGTGGTTTCGCAAGGCCGCCGAGTTGGGCAACGTGCTGGCGATGTTTAACCTGGGTGGGGTTTACGAATTCGGTCTGGGCGTCGAAAAAGATGCCAACGAGGCGGTTAAATGGTATGCGCAAGCCGCAGCCTTAGGACACGCGGCGGCCATGAATAACCTGGGGAACGCCTATTACTACGGCAAGAGTGTCATCCGCGATCCGTTCGAGGCGGTTAAATGGTTTGGCCGGGCGGCACAGCGCGGACATGAGGGCGGCATGTACAATCTGGGCGTTGCCTATGAACAGGGACAAGGGGTGGTACAGGACTACAACGAAGCACTCAAACTGTATCGCAAGGCGGCGGAACTGGGAAATGTGTATGCCATGGGTAACTTGGGCATTCTCTATTACATGGGGCGCGGTGTGCCGAAAGACATGGCGGTGGCGCTCCAATGGTTCCGCAAAGCGGCGGACCTTGGCGACACCCGCTCCATGAACAACCTGGGGTGTGTTTATCAAGCTGGGGATGGCGTCAGCCGCAATCCCGTCGAGGCCGTGAACTGGTTTCGCAAGGCGTCCGAGTTGGGCAATGCCGGTGCCATGTGCAACCTGGCGTATGCGTACCAGACCGGCGAAGGGGTGGTCCTGGATCAAGCGGAGGCACTGAAGTGGTATCGCCAGGCCGCCGACCTGGGAGATTTGACCGCGTTGCGCCAATTAAAGGCATTGGGTGAAAAACGTTAAAACCAATCAGCAGCAGCTTTTATGAACACAACTTGTTCTCGCCAGAGTCGGCGCGGGTTTCTGCAAACCGCAGCGCTGGTGGGCGGGGCCACCGTCATCGGCCTGCGGCAAACGCTTCACGCCGCGCCGCCGCAAGCCACCGTGCTGGAAACCCGCATCATCAGTCAACAACCGGAATATTATCTCGGCTGGCCCACCCTGGCCCGGCGGCGCAACGGCGATTTTTTGTTGAGCTACTCTGGCGGGCGAGCGGCGCATATCTGCCCCTTTGGCCGGGTCGAGTGCATGG
The DNA here is from genome assembly GCA_037139415.1 of Verrucomicrobiota bacterium. NCBI lineage: Bacteria > Pseudomonadati > Verrucomicrobiota > Verrucomicrobiota bacterium. Next base: position 2,422 of record JBAXGN010000329.1, read on the forward strand.
TCTCGCATGATCAGGGAGAAACCTGGGGCTGGCCGCAAGTGTTGCTGGATGGCCCGATTGATGATCGCGACTCGGGCGTCGTGGAAACCGCCAAGGCGAGCATTCTGGTAACCACCTTTACCTCGCTCGCATACGCCGGGATGCTCGAAAAAGCTGCCCAGAAGAAACCCGGCGAAAAAGGCGCTTGGCCCGAGGAAAAACTGCGGCAGTGGCAGGCGGCTCACCAACGCCTTTCGGCGGAACAACGGCAGGCGGAACTGGGCCAATGGATGATCCGTTCAACCGATGGCGGCGTGACCTGGTCCGCGCGCTATCCCACCATCGTCAACAGCCCGCACGGGCCAACTCAGCTCGCCGATGGCCGACTGCTATACGCGGGCAAAGAACTCTGGACCGTTGCCAGGCGGATCGGCGTTTGCGAGTCGCCGGACGACGGGCAAACCTGGCGATGGCTGGCGGAAATCCCCGCGCGCCCCGGCGATGACCCCAAACAATATCATGAGTTGCACGCCATTGAGACCCGCGATGGACGTCTGATCGCGCATATCCGCAACCACAACAAGATGGAGGCGGGGGAAACACTGCAAAGCGAGTCGACGGATGGCGGAAGAACCTGGTCGGTTCCCCATGCCATTGGGGTTTGGGGGCTGCCCTCGTTTCTGATGCGCCTGCGGGATGGCCGGTTGTTGATGACCTACGGTTATCGGCGTGTTCCGTTTGGCAATCAGGCCCGAGTGAGCGAGAATGATGGCCAATCGTGGTCCGAACCGATGACCATTTCCAGTGATGGCGCGTCCGGAGATTTGGGATATCCATCCACAGTGGAACTGGCGGATGGAGTGCTGCTCACCGTCTGGTACGAGCTGCCGAAAGACTCCACGCACGCAGTGCTGCGTCAGGCCCGGTGGAAGTTAATCTGATTGCGCCTGAAATCAGGGCTTATTCCAATGAGCTTTCAAGATGAGACAAAGGCGCGCAGGATTTTGGACGGCTGGCGAGACGCGAGCGAGGCGCATCCACGTCCCGACCTGTCGGGATAACGAGTGAGCAACGAAGCCAGCCGCCCAAAGACCGAGGCAGAATGAAAATGTTATTTTTCACGGCACCTAACGCCATGTTGAGCCAATCAAGTGGCCAGTTTCCAGGGGCCATTTGCCATGGCATTCGCTGCGGGGATCGTGGCAGGATTTTTCTTGGATGCTGCGGCCTGACATAATTTTTCGGGATCAATTCAAAAGGAGGTATTGTGGAAAAGAAGAAAAACTATCGTCTGACCTCGAATCTAAATAGTAGTAATATCAGAACAGCACAGATCCCAAATCCCCTATGGCTTCCTTAGCCGATAGTA
>JBAXGN010000330.1 GCA_037139415.1 Verrucomicrobiota bacterium
GGCGACCGGGCCGTTCAAGTTCTACCGCATTGGCACCGCGTTGATGCCGTAATTCTGAAAGTGTTTATTTATTTAACCATCAGCAATTGGAACAACTATGAAATCCTCACGCAATAACAGTCATATTCGCATCCGCTTCGCGGCGCTCACCTTGGCACTATTTCAAGTCTTGGGTGCCAGAGTGCTGGAGGCCGGGACGACGAACACGATTGGCTCCACCACCCTGTCGTCCAGCTCACCCTTGAGCATCGCGGCGGGTAATGTGACCCAGTCTGCCGGCACGTTGTCAATGAATGCCAACTCTAGTGGCACCAGCATTTGTGTCACCGGTCCAGGGACATTACAACTGGTTTCGACGACCAACAACAGCACGACTTACCCGGACATTGATTTTTGCTCCAACGATACCCCCAACAGCACTCTTAACTACGGGTGTTCGATTACAGCGCCGGTGGACCTTGGTCCTCTGCAGCGTTATATTTGGGGCAGAACGGATCACAACGGCGTTGATAAATATGGATTGACCGCAGCGGACTGTATGTTCGGTGGGTCCATTAGTGGGTCGGGTGGATTAACTTTCATTGCCCAGGATTCCTATACGGGCAGCAATCCGATGGAAACACCTTTCTGTCTCAATGCCGCCAACAGTTTCACGGGCCCGATGGAGATCCAGCGCGGCTCGGTTTATCTCGGTGCCGTCGGCGCGTTTCCCGCCGGGAATGTGCTTCGGTTCAATGTGGCTTCCGGGAACAACGGCCGGTTTTTCCTCTACGGAAAAAATGCCGCCGTCTCGGATCTTTCCTCAACCGGAGCCGGTACCCCGCTGATTGCCAACGCAAACCGGAGTCCGGGCAACGTGGCCGCTGCGACCCTCACCATCACAGAGAACAACCCAGGGACTTTCTCCGGAAACATCACCAACTTCGTGGCGGAATACGTTGGTTCCGGTGGCAGCACAGTCCCAACGCTGAGCCTGGTCAAGACCGGTCCTGCGGCCCTGACCCTGAGCGGAATTTGCGGCTATACGGGAACGACGGCGGTCAACGGCGGCAAACTCTATATTAACAACAAATCCATCAATGGCGGCGGGGTGACCGTTGCCAATGGCGCGACGCTCGGTGGAAGCGGAGTGATCGTCGCGGCTGTCACGAATGCCAATGGTTCCTCCATTGAAGCCGGTGATGGCACCGGCTCCGGCACGCTGACGCTCAAGAGCCTGACGTTGGGCAGCGTCTCCACAGACACCTCGACACTGAATCTGACCCGCAACAGCACCCCGGCGATTATTGCCGTCACCAATAACAATGGTTTCGTCATCAATTCAGGCGCTGGCAAAGTCACCATCAACGTGGGGGGGGCCGCGCCAGCGGTTGGGCAGTACCCTTTGATTACCTATGCCGGTACGCTGGGTGGGACCGGTTTTAGTGCGTTCAAGCTCGGCACGCTACCGCCTCGCGTGGTTGCCAGTTTGGTCAATAATACGGCAAATCACTCGATTGACTTGAATGTGACGGCGGTGGATTTCCCGCGGTGGAGCGGCGCGTTGAGCACGGAATGGAGCGTCAACACGTTGGCCGCGCCAAAGAATTGGGTGCTGAACTCCGACGGCAGCACTCCGGTGGATTATCAGAACGGCGACACAGTTGCGTTTACCGACACGGCCACGGGAACGACCGTAGATGTGAGCGTGGCGGATGTGACCCCAGGTGGGGTGACGTTCAATAATTCCACGAAAAACTTTTCTCTGACGGGAACAAAAGCCATCACGGGAACGGCTGGTTTGACGAAGACCGGCACCGGCACGCTGACCATTCTCAACAGCAACACGTATGGCGGGGCGACCACCATCTCCGGTGGCACCGTGCAGGTGGGTAATGGCGGCACAACAGGGTCGCTGGGAACCGGCTCGGTAACCGACAACGGCGCGCTGGTTTTCAACCGCAGCGACGCCGTGTCGGTTTCGGGCCTTTCCGGCAATGGTAACCTGCAGCAGAACGGGTCTGGCACGTTGAGTATTCTTGGCAGTGATTCTCACACCGGTGGGACATTGATTTCCGCGGGCATTCTCCAAGTGGGCAACGGCGGCGCGGTGACCGCTTTTGGAAATGGGCCAATCACCAACAACAGCGCCCTGGTGTTCAACAGCAGCACGATCAGTGTTGCGGGTGTTATCAGTGGCTCCGGCTCGGTTACCAACGCCGCCGGCACGGTGACCTTGAACGCGGCCAATACCTACTCCGGCGGCACGACCGTGTCGGCAGGCTCGTTGGTGATTAACGACGGGTCGAACATTGGACGCGGCTTCTTGACGTTTAGCGGGGTGTCGCAACTGACCATCAACGGCACGAGCGCGGTGCTCACGAACAACATTGTGTTCGGCAATGTCAGCGGCAACATCACGCTGCTTACACCCAACAACAGTTCGACGATTTTTAACGGCACCTTGAGCGGGGGAGGTCCGAGCACCGTGTTATTTTTCCAAGGTGGTGCCACGAGCCAAAACACTGGCTCGCTGACACTCAATGGCACGAACACGCTGGCCGGAACGATTGATGTGGAGCGCGGGCCGTTGATTTTGGGCAATGCCTGCGCAGCGGGCACGGCTATTCTTTATCTCGACGACAACAACCCGCCGACCGGCGCGTTGCAGTTGGGCGGTTCGTTCACGATATCCAACAGCGTGAATCTTGTTTGGAACGCGGTGGAAAACATTGGGGTCGGTTCGGGAATCACTGGCGGTATCGCCGGCACGGTCTTTGGTGCGCAAGGATTGAATAAGGTCGGAGCCGGGACGCTCGTGCTCTCCGGCACGAACACCTACGCTGGCCCGACCGCCATCAGCGCTGGCACGCTGCAGATCGGCAATGGCGGGACTGCGGGAACTTTTGGTGGTGGCAGCGTGACGAACAACTCCGTACTCGTATTCAACCGGAGTGACGCCCTGACGGTGGCCAACGCCATTGGCGGCACCGGCGCGGTGATTCAAAACGGCACCGGCGCGGTCGCACTCACTGGTGTCAACACCTACGCGGGTCCGACCACGGTCAATGCCGGTAGCCTGGTGGTGAATGGTTCCCTGACGGCCAGCAGTGGAGTCACCGTGGTGAGCAACGCGACCTTGTCCGGTAGCGGCACGATTGCGAGTCCGATTAATCTCAGCGGCGCGCTTGCGCCCGGTGCTGGCGGTGTGGGTTCCTTGAGCACGGGTCCGCAAACCTGGAATGGGGGCGCGGCCTATTTCTGGGAAATCAGCAGCAAGACCGGCACGGCGGGTGTCAATTGGGATTTGCTTAATGTGACCGGCGGCATCAATCTCCAAGCCACGGAGACGAATCCCATCATCATCAAAATCCTCCCTACCGCGCAGATTGACTTCAGCAAGGACGCCGCGCGGTCCTTCACTTTGGCGACTTTGACCGGCACAGTCACCAACTTTAATCCTGCCGCATTCGTGTTTGACACGACTGCGTTCACCACGGACTTGGCGGGGGGTTACTTCTTCATGAGCACCAACGCGGGCGCGCTCGTGCTGAATTTCGTTAGCATTCAGCCGCCCGCGATTGCCTCGCTGGACATCTCCAGCACCAATGTGCTGGTGAACGGCATGGTGCGGATCGTGGTGCAGGCCACAG
>JBAXGN010000331.1 GCA_037139415.1 Verrucomicrobiota bacterium
TCTCCTGCCCGTAATGATGCAGAAGCTGCGCGAGGGTAAAACGCTACACATCCTGGCCTGGGGCGATAGTGTGACCGTGGGCACCTTCGTGCCCAATCCGGAACGGGAGCGCTGGCAGGAACAATTTGTGATCCGGCTCCGGGAACGCTTCCCGCAGGCTCGCATTGAACTCGTGACGGAGGCCTGGGGTGGTCGCAATACCGCCAGCTACCTTGCCGAGCCGCCGGGTAGCCCGCATAACTACCGGGAAAAAGTGCTGGGCGCAAAACCCGACCTGGTGATCTCCGAATTTGTCAACGATGCCGGGTTGAAACCGGAACAGGTGGAGGAGCGCTATTCACGGTTGCTGGCGGATTTTCGCGCCATCGGCGCCGAGTGGATCATCCTCACACCGCATTATGTGCGCCCGGACTGGATGAACCTCACGCGCGAACGCGAGGTGGATGAGGATCCCCGCCCGTATGTGACCGCCTTGCGCGCGTTTACCGCCAAGCATGGGGTGGCTTTGGGGGATGCCTCATTGCGTTACGGACGTCTCTGGCGGCAGGGAATTCCCCACAGTTCCTTGCTCTTGAACGCCATCAACCATCCCGATCCGCGCGGCATGAAACTGTTCGCGGATAGCTTGCTGGCACTGTTCTGATTGCGGATTGCCGCCCGCGCGTTATTTCTTTTTATCCAACGCCTTTAAAACTTGTTGGAAATCCTCCGGCCAGGGGGCGGTGCAGGTCAGTTTCTCGCCGGTTCTCGGGTGGATAAATTCGAGCAAATGTGCATGTAACATGACGCGCGGAACTTCTATGGCCAGGGCTTCCTCGCAACGGATGAGTTTCCGTTTTCCATAGGTTTCATCGCCCAGCACGGGATACCCCAGATGCTGGAAATGCACGCGTATCTGGTGGGTGCGTCCGGTGTGAATGATTGCTTCCACCAGCGTTGCCCCCGGAAAACGTTGCAGCACGCGATAGCTAGTCCAAGCGTCGCGGCCTTCGCCCTCGTCCGTCACGGCCATGCGTTTGCGGTGCGTGGGGTGGCGGGCGATGGCCGCCCGGATTTCCCCGGCCACGCGCGGCACTTCCCCACCCACAATGGCATGATACACCTTGCGCACAGTGCGTCCGGCGAATTGCTCGGATAATCCCAAGTGGGCGACATCATTTTTCGCCACCACCAGGCAGCCGCTGGTGTCTTTGTCCAACCGATGCACGATGCCGGGACGGGCCACACCGCCAATGCCGCTTAATTTCCCGGAGCAATGATGCAGCAACGCATTCACCAGCGTGTGGTCTTCATTGCCGGCCGCCGGATGAACTACCATGCCGGGGGCCTTGTTTAAAACCAGCAAGTCCTCATCCTCATGAAGGATATTCAGCGGGATGTCTTCCGGTAGCGCCTCGGCGGGGCGGGCCTCCGGCCACGTCACCGAGACGACCTCTCCGGCGCGCGGAAAATGCGTGGGTTTGACGGAATGATCATTGACCCGGATATGCCCCTGCTCGATCAAACGCTGCAATGCCCCGCGGGAGACGGCCGGGTAATGCTGGCGCAGAAAGGTATCGAACCGCAGACCGGGCGCGGAATGTTCAATGGTAAACGTGTCGGTGCGAGTGTTCATGGCAAACGAGTTCCAGTTCCGTGATCCTGACTGCCAGGGGATTGGGGCATGGTGGCGGCGCGTTTCATTTGTTTTTCCTTTTCCCAGGAGATGATGAACAGCAGGCCGACACCGACGCAGATGCCGCTGTCCGCGATATTGAACGCTGGGAAACCCGCCTCAGTACCGCTGCGGCGATAAATATAAAAGTAAATGAAATCCACCACATGATGACGCACCAGGCGGTCAATGATGTTACCCACGATACCACCGAAGACCAACCCGAGCGCGATATCCCCAAGGCGCGTTTGGGTCTCAAACATCCTGCGGAAGATAAACAGGAAAAGCAGGGCGATCAGGGAAACAATGGTTAGAAACTCGTTGCTGTCGCGGAACAGGCTCCAGGCAGCTCCGGTATTGCCCCAATGCACGAATTTAAAAAAACCATCCACCACCACTCGCTCCTGGGCGTACCCCAGGAATTTTAATACGAGCAGCTTGGTCCATTGATCCAACAGCAGCGTGACTACGGCCACGATGCCCGTCAATTGACTTGGCGTAAACGTCATGTTTGCGACAGTATTCACCGAAACACCCTGCAAAGACAAGCAGGAACGCAAAACAGCTTGGCCAACGGCATTGATCCGGGCACGGTTTCTGGCATCCATCCAGGATGCATTGGGTTTATTGGACGGCCTTCCGGAGGTCATGCCCCGTTCCCCTCAGGTGTTGGCTACTATATGGCATCCCATGCGGGATGCGGGCGGCAACTCCAACGCAGTTGTGTCCTCCAGCCCAGCAGCGAGGCACGAGCCACCCTGGGTTTGGCGGTTCGTTAATTCCCCAACCCTGAAGGGGTTGTGGCATGGACGGTTCGGCCCCCTTGCCGGGGTGCGGTTGGGTTTATTGGACGGCTTTCCGGAGGTCATGCCCCATTCCCCTCACGAGTTTGCTACTGTCTGGCATCCCATGCGGGATGCGGGCGGCCACTCCAACGGAGTTGTGTCCTCCAGCCCAGCGAGGCACGAGCCACCCTGCTGGTTGGGTGATTCTTGGCTCCGGTAAATGGTGATGTCAAGGCTCACGCCAAGGTCGGCAAGTTGGCGATGAACTTCCGCGTCCAAGTGAACAAAACCGGGAGCAAGGGCGCAGCAGTCGATAGTCACCGGGTAACCGAGCGCCTGCAACTCCTGCACAGCCCTGCGCTTTGGCAGTAACCTCCTGCACCAAAGCCGAACTTGGGAGGAAAGGCTCCGTCTGCGGACTGCTCCCTTTAGCCACGCCTTCCAGCCGCCGCGAGTATGGACGGATTTGAACTGTCGAACGGAGCCGTCCGGCATCTTGATAGATTGTCGCTCACCCCTTCGCCAGGCTTGGTCCGGCTGGATGCCCAGCAGACCAGAAACCCGATCTGGGTCTAAATCGCGGCCAAGGATGATGAGAAGAGCGCTAGCCATGCTTCACGCCAAACAGTATTATTTAACGAAATTTTCGTTCGTTGTTTTCGGTTTGCAGTTTGTTAGCATGGTGCCGACCATTTCTAAAAAGGCCCCTCGGGTCAATACGAAAAGGCAAAGCGCGGAGATGTGGTGCCTTGCTGGCATCCCATGCGGGATGCGCGCACCAACTCCAACGGAGTTGTGTCCTCCAGCCCAGGGTTGCGAGGCACGAGCTACCCTGGGTTTGGCGGTTCGTGATTCCCCAACCCTGAAGGGGGTGTGGCAATGGGCTGCGGCGGGACCAAAGGCCGAAACCCTTACAGGGTTTATCGTCTCTGGCGGTTGGGACCCAGGATAGGCCCGTTCCCCTTTGCCCCCAACGGCCAACTCTGGGCTGGAGGCCGGTATCCCCTTGGGATTTTCTTTTTGGATTCTCCTTTGGTACTTTCGGCGATGGCTTTGGGGCTTTCCGCTCACGCGGAAGCGTCATCCGCTCACGCGGAAGCGTTATCCGCTCACGCGG
>JBAXGN010000332.1 GCA_037139415.1 Verrucomicrobiota bacterium
GGCTTCGGGTAATTTCGGGGGCGGCGGGCGAGAGCATCACACTCGATGCGGAAGGGAACGTCCAACAAGTGCCGTGAGCCGGGCGAAAGGGGACATAATGAAAACGATTCGATTACTGATACTGGGCCTTTGGGGTACAATCGCAACTTGCTGGGGGCAGGACACGGCGGAATTCAATGGACCGGGATGGTTTCGAAGCGCCCGCAGGCAAGGCGGACAGCCGACGCTGCTTTCCAGCTCAGCGGCAACGCAGACGGTCCAGGCCCAAAGGCAATTCAGCCCCATGCAGCTTGCAAGCGCGCCTGAAATTGCCGAAGCGATCACTCCCGAAATTCAGGCCCTGGCACGCGGGTTGGAGAATGATCCCAAGAAGATTTTCGATTACGTGCACGATCATATTCGCTATGTGCATTACTTCGGATCGAAGAAAGGAGCGCAATTGACGCTTTTGGAGCGTAGCGGAAACGACTTCGACCAATGCGCGCTGCTGGTCGCAATGTTGCGGGCCGCCGGACTGTCAGCCAGCTATCGTTTTGGCACGGTTTTCATGCCTTACGAAATAAGTACGCACCGCGATTTCAAGCACTGGCTAGGGCTAACCAAGCCTAATACCAACTGGACTGAGTCAAAGCAATTCGCTTTTGACATCTGCATGGCTAGGGGTTTTCCTTGCTACTATGCGGTCGATGAGTACCAAGGCCAGGTGTTCCATCACGTCTGGGTAGTGCTGAATTTAAACAACCAGACGAATGAACTTGATCCTGCATTCAAGGTTTCTGAGCCAATTAGCGGGATCAACCTTGCGTCCGCAATGCGGCTGGACACGAACCAACTGATGACGACTGCCGGTGGCACTACCACCAACGCTGCAAAATATATCCAAAGCCTGAGTGAAGTAAATCTTCGCAACAAACTCAGAGATTATACCACCAACCTGCTCAGCTATCTGCAAAGCAATTATCCCAATGCCTCGGTCGAAGAGATTATGGGCGGGCAATACATCGTTTCATCGGCTGGTGACTCATTGAGTACCAGCCTTTCATTCGTACCATTCCTCGTTAAAGATACAGCCCCGATTATAGAGTGGAATTACATCCCCACGAATCTGATGACGACGCTCAAAATCACAGTGGATGCCACCAGCAGTCAGTTCTTATATATGCCGCAGCTACAAGGGCAGAAACTGGCGTTGACGTTCAGCACCAATGGGCTCGCGCAATTGTGGCTTGAAGACGATCTTTTACTGCAACAGCAGACTAGTGGCGGAGGCACGGTAGATGTGGCGCTGAACATAGACCATCCATATGGATATTGGGACTTCGCCTACAATACCCTGATAAACACGAATTGGAGCGATCATTCCGTCACCAATACCTACCAACGAACCAACGCGAGCTATGCGATCACGTATGCGTTCGAGCCGGACCAGGAATGGCTGCGCCAGCGGCAGGACAAGCTGGACCAATATCGGCAGCAAGGGTTGGCGGATACCTCGCGCGAAGTACTGACGGAGACCCTGAATATTATGGGGTTGAACTGGATGCTGCAAACCGAGCGCATTTTCCGTGTGCTGGCGGCGCAGCAAGATATGCTCCTGATGTATCATCATCGTTTTGGGCGCATGGCTCAGGAATTTGGCAAAGGCTATTATGTTGATGTTTACCAACAACTGAATGGTAACTATCCCGCCAGCGGAGAGGGTATCAATGACTGGGATCGTACAGATCGACAGTTCGACCTGGCTGGTTTCTTCGGCAGCGCGGCGGAGCATGGGCTGATTGAGCAATTGCAGTCGAGCAACTTGGTGGCGGCATCTACGGTCAAGATGCTTCAAATCGGCAACACCAATGGGCAGCGAATCTGCCTGGCCGATAGCAACAACTGGGCGGATGTAAGCCGTTTCTTGACCAATTATAATGCCACCACTAATTTTTTAAAGTCGCTTGTTGACAATGGAGACACTTTATTGCTGCCGGCGAACGGGTCGAATGTGCTTGACGGAGCGGGAAGTTGGGCGGGATACGGCGCTCTCGCTCGTGGTCCAAATGCCGGGTTTTTCGCAATGAACATGCTCATTAGCGGCAAATATCACGGCGGCTACGTGGGTACCCTTAATGCGGTTGTGGACCCTCCGTATGTTGGCCAGGCCAGTTGCGTACAACCGAATAAATTCAATCAAGGGTCGGCATTGGTCCCACCCGTCTTTTCCGGGGATCCAGTAAGCATGGTGGATGGCTCTTTCCGAGTATCGGCAGCGGACCTTGCCCTTGGGCAGCCCGAGCCGCGTGGAGTTCGGTTCACACGGTATTATAGTTCCAGCCGCCGCCTGCACAACCTGGCAAGTATGGCCCACGGTTGGACGCACAACTACAACATGAAGGCGATGGATGTCAGCGCCCCACTGGCGGGTTTGGGAGACACCACGCCAGCCCAAATGGCACCCATGATCGTCGCCACCAAATCCGCGTTCGAGCTATACAATACCAGTCCGAGCCCGAAGAATTGGGCGGTCACCGCATTGATCGCCAAGTGGGGTCTCGACCAACTCATCAACAATGCCGTGTCCGTGACCTTGGGCGACGATACCATTCAATTTATCAAACAGCCTAACGGTACTTATACGCCGCCCGCCAAATCCACCATGACGATGTATAAAACCAACGGAGTTTACCGGGTGCGCGAGCGGCATGGGAACACGTACAAATTCAATAGTGTCGGGCTGCTCACCAATATTGTGGACCTTTACAACCAAAATCTCACGGTCACCTACGACAGCAGCAACCGGGTAAGCACCATCAAGGATTGGAAAAACCGCACGCTGACATTGACCTATTCTGGCAGTCCACAGCGCCTCGCTACCGTGGCTGACAACACAGGCCGTTCAGTGTCTTACGATTACACGACCGCCGCTGGCCAAACAGACCTCACCAGCGTGACCGATCCGGAGAGCAAAGCCAGCACCTTTGTGTACGACACCAACCATCAGATCATTGCCACGCTGGATGCATTGAACCGCGTGGTGGTATCCAACAGTTATGATGGGTTCGGCAGGGTGATAGAGCAATACAGCAAGGGCGATGCCAACCAGGTTTGGCAGCTTTTCTGGTCCGGGTACTTGAACACGGAGTTGGATCCGGCGGGCGGGCGCAAACAATACTATTTTGACGACAAACATCGGCTGGTAGCCACCCTTGACCCCTTGGGCCACTCTGCCCTCACCTATTACGATGGGCAAGATCACGTCATCGAGGCGGTTTCACACTTGCCTGCCACCAATGTCTTTTTTTATGACGGGCACCATAACCTGATTGCAACCCTTGACGCCTTGGGATACACGAACCAGTTCTTTTACGACAGCAAGGACAATCTGATTCGTAGTGTGGATGCGCGCGGCAAAACTTCCACGTTTGGCTATAATACGTATTTCCTGATGACCGGCTCAACCAACGGCGCGGGCGACTGGGCCACCTTTGTTTACAGCACCACGGATGGCACGCTTACCAGCCGCACCGATCCAGGTGGCA
>JBAXGN010000333.1 GCA_037139415.1 Verrucomicrobiota bacterium
AGTTCCGCGTGAATCACCCCCCATGCGGTTTTCCCCGCTGTCACTGACGCATTACCGCATACCAGCATCATGGGTGTCTGGCATAATTAGGGCATTACGCAGCCAACGGGAGCGCGTCATTACGTGCGGCGTGCTGATTGAGGCGCTCTTTCCAGAAGGAATCCAGCCGGTGGCTATGTTTGAGGCAGCGGAAGGTCAGGATGTTTTCGGCTCCCGGTTCCGACCACCGCATGCCCGACTGTTTGCACCGCATGCCGATGACCGTCTTGCACCCGGCTTCAATGACCCCAGAGCCAATAAAGTAGCCTCTTTGGCGGAAGGTTCCGTACTGCATTCGGGCCACGTTGCGGACAAAGTAACCCAAGGCCTGCTCCACCTTGGCGCGGCACGGTGGCGCGCCAGCCAGTTGGCGCGCCTGCCCGATCATTTTCTCCACGCCGTCCTGGAGCAACAGTTTGGCCCATTTTCCCCGTTGTTTTTTGGTCGCGGGGTGGTCCTTGCCCCACAGGGCCTCCAACACCGCCCCCACATGCTCCATCGCATGATAGAAATCGACAATCTGGATGGCCCCGGGAAAATTGAGCCGGCCCACGGTTTCCAGACTGGCTGCGCCGTCGACGAGGAGGACCAACTGTTGCGCTTTGGCGCTCCCGCGCCGCAGGGCTTCCCGACGCAGGAGGAGGCCAAACGCTTCGCTGGTATCAAAGCTCACCACGTAGGTAGTGGATTGGTAATCGCGGAGCGGGTGGCCTTGAGCATCCCGACCGTGTTGCGTGAACACGCACCCCAAATAGGCCAGCCGGGTTTTGGCCGTGCCATCGGGTTGTTTTCCCTGGCGCCCCACCAGTTCCGCCGGCCGCATCGGCACCCCTGTGCCATCGGCGCTGACGTACATCACCGGCACCGGCTCGGTCGCCGGTTGGCTGTCCCGCGCTTGCCACGCCACGGCGGCCGGTCCCACCCGTTGGACCACGCGATGAATCTGCCTGGCCGCCACCCCGATGCCCCCGGTTTCCCGCAGATGCGCTTCGGCTTGATCAAAACTTTCCTCCTCCGCACCTTCCAAGCACATCAGGCGGGCCAGCGCCGGGGTATAGGCCCCTTCCAAGCCCAACGCCGTATCCGCTGGATGATACCCCTGGCTCTTTCCATTGTAGTAGTAGTCGCGCCAAATCTGGAAGTGGCCGAACATGCCCTGTACGTCCAGCGGCAGCCGTCCCTTCCAGTGATCGCCCTGTTTGGGCTGGTAGGCCCCATCGGCCCGCTCGGCGGCCTGTTGCAGCAGGAAGCCGATCAGCGCGTTGGCCGGCTTGAAGAGGGCGGTGCGCACCAGCACTTCCAGTTGCTGGACGGCCACCCCGTTGGGTTCCCCAGCCTGGAAACGCGCCATTAACTGCTGGATTTCCTGGTCTTGGGCCAGCAGGAGGTCGGGGGCCGCGTCTTTTTTTTTACCCCGGTGACGAGCGTTTCGAGTTGTTGACGGGTGTCGAGGATGACTAATTGGGCCAACTGTTCGATCAGTTGTTGAAATCGGGCATGTTCCCCCAGCGCGGCTTGGAGCAAAGGAACTTGCTCGGGCCGCACGTATTGGGTGTGGTTTTTGCCCTGCTCCCAACGTTGCAGTTTGTAATAGGGCCCGGCGGGGTGAGCCCGGTTCTTGACGGTGTAAGTGGAAAGCTTACCGCGTTCCATCAGTTTAATTTGAGCGATTTCGGCCAGAATTTGCGACTTGGTTTGTTGTTTCATAACTTTGCCTAGCATTCTAGTCACCATAACCCGAAAACACAAGCCTTATTTGTGACTTTTCAGAAATCGGTCAGACACCCCAGCATCATCAGTACTTTCGTCGTCACAACCGGCCGCCGGGCCCCAGTGGATACGCGATTGTTTTTTGCCACGCCGCGTGCTATGACCATGGCGCATGGCGAATGATTATCACATCTCAATGGAATTTGCTTTTTGGCACATTTGATGCTTTCACTTGTCACGTTGCGGTAAATTCCGCATGCGCGCCTTCGGCAAGGATGACTACGGCCCGTGGTCGGATATCGTCGTGTACATGCCGAATTGAAGCCCTCCCGCGCGCGCCACGCGCGAGGATCAAAATACCGCCGCCCCGAATTCCGGAGCGGCTTTTTTGTGGCTGCTATTTATTACCTCATGCGCGGGGACTGCGTTCCATCAATCCAAAGGGGTAATAAGAATAGAGCCTATTTACCGAGTTTTTTGCCTCTGATAAAATAAACAGTTGACGCCGAGTTGGCAATATGGTACTTTCTAGGGCAATGAAAGCATTGATGCAGCGGTTTAAATTGGAACCGTTCCCAAACCGGAGCGGTACAACCTCATTTTGTGTATCTGGCACCCGTCGCGATGGCAAGCGGATCAGGGAAAACTATCAGGACGCCCGCGAGGCTAAAATGCGGTTCACTGAGCTGGAAACCGAATACCAAGCCGGGCACCAAGTCACCAACCTTAAAACCACCCGGCTGGATGACACACAGATACCGATTGCGGAGGCTGCTTTCCAGCGGTTGGAGAAACCGGCAGACCTGACCACCGCGATTGACTTTTGGTTGAAACATGGCAAGCCGTCTGCCGTGGCGGAAAGCCCAAGGTTGGATGAAGCCCTCGCCCAGTTCACCAAGTATCTGGAAGACTCCAACGAATACCGCGACGCATCCAAAAACGCTTTGCGCTACTACGTGCTACGCTTCGTTGCGCAAACCGAAAATATCCGCATTTGCGACGTGACGCCGGAGAATATTGAAAAGCACCTGGCCAACTTGAACGTGCAACCGGGAACCAAAAACGACGTGCGCAAAAAGCTGTCTGTTTTCTTCCAATGGTGCCGCAAACGGCAGCGCAAATGGTGTGTTATCAATCCTGCCGACTTTGAAATTGAGGGACGCACCAACCAGGATGAGTGGGAACCCCAGGTCCTGAGCGTGGCGGAATGCAAACGCCTACTTGCGACGGCGGAGACGTTCGAGGATGGACGGCTGGCCCCCTATACGGCGCTGGCGCTCTTTGCGGGAATTCGCCCCCATGAAATTCAGCGGTTGACATGGGACGCCATCAATCTGGCGGACAATGAAATCACCGTGACGGCAGCGCAATCCAAGACCGGCCGTAAGCGTACCATCACCATTGACGAACCGCTTAAGAGTTGGTTGACGGCGTACCAGGGAGAGGGCTTCATTGACTTCAAAGGATTCAAGGAGCTTAAGCGCCAAGCCGGGTTCAAGACGTGGATCCATGACGGAATGAGACACACAAGTGTGTCGCACTATTTCCGGTTGACGGGCTCTTATGGCAAGACCGCTGAGCGCCATGGGAACAGCGAGACGATCATCAAGGACCATTATCAGGGTAAAGTCACCAGCGAGCAAACAAAGCAGTTTTACGGGCTATTTCCGACCCGCCACGGGCATGGCGAAAAGATAGTCAAACTCGAAACACAAGCCGCATGATTCAACCAAGGTAAAAATGTGAAAACTCAAAAGCAATTCAAACAA
>JBAXGN010000334.1 GCA_037139415.1 Verrucomicrobiota bacterium
ACCTCAAACTCCAAATCGCCGCTTGAACAAAGTTACTCTCCGGTCACACACCCAAATCATGAATCACTTTTCGATAAACACCCCTTGCTTGCATTTGGGACATAGCAGACCTCTAACCTCCATCCGCTCCACTACCTGCGTGGATTTGCATTTCGGACAGTCGGCTTTTTTGCCTTTTCTAAACAACTTCCCGCAGTCCATACAGATATACTCAGATTCATTGCCAGACCGTGAATTGATAACGTCTTCCAATGCCTGGCCAGGTAATTCACGCTTGATTCCACGCTGGTGCGGGCATAGGTTCGTCCACATGAATAGTGAGCCAAAAGCAATGCACCCTTGCCGTAACGCGACAAGCGAAATCCTGGCGCGTGCCCGAAGCAAATTCGTATCACCTTATCAGTTGGAAAACGGGAATACACAATGAACTCCGGGCGCGGGCAATACGCTTACATTCACGAACACCAGACCCATGAACGAACCAAATCCAGAACCTAAGCCCATTGCGACAACGGCGTTGCCCGCCTATAAAGACCGTTCCGCCGGTCTTGTCATTTTCGGTATTTTAACAATTTTGCTGGGCTGTCTGGCAGGATTGTTTGTCCCGTTGATGCTGTTTGGACAAATGGCGGCGGCCAAAGCCCCCAATGCACCTCCGGTCAACATCGCGGTCATCCTGCCAGCCGTGGCTATTTACGGTGTCTTGGCGGTGATGCTGATCTGGTTGGGCATCGGTTCTATTCAGGCCCGGCGCTGGGCGCGTGCGTTGTTGCTCATCTTTTCGTGGAGCTGGCTCGTCATGGGCATCTTCATGGTTGCAGCCATGGCCTTCGTCATGCCGCAAATGCTGGCGAACTTGCCCGCCAACAGTGCGAACGGCCAACCGGCGATGCCGCCCGGGACAATGACAGTAGTGATGGTTGTCACATTTGGAATGGTTGGCTTCATGTTTGTCCTTTTGCCGGCGGTCTGGACGTTTTTCTTCAGCAGCCGACACGTGAAGGCCACCTGCGAAGCGCGTGATCCCGTGACGCGCTGGACGGATGCCTGTCCACTGCCGGTGCTGGGGTTTTGTTTATGGCTGCTAATAGCCGTGCCGATGATGCTGATAATACCGCTGGCATACCACGGTGTGATGCCATTCTTTGGAATGTTCCTCACCGGCCTGCCGGGTACGCTGTTTTGTGTGGCCATCGCCGTCCTCTGGGGTTATGCCGCGTGGTTGTTGTATCACCTCGACGTGCGGGGTTGGTGGCTCATCCTGATCGCGTTGGTGGTATTCATGGCGTCCGCCCTGCTGACGTATGCGCACCATGACATCGTTGAAATGTATCAATTAATGGGCTATCCGCAGGCGCAGATTGACCAGATCCAAAAAACCGGGTTACTGACGGGCAACCGCATGAACTGGCTGATGTCGGCATCCATGCTGCCGTTCCTGGGCTATCTGCTGTTCATTAAAAAATACTTGCACAAAACCTGAATCAGCCGCACCGCGCCAAGTGAGTGCAAGAAGCGTGCCAAAAACCAATTTCTTATCAGTCTTTCAGTGGGCAAACCAATAGCAGGCAAAATGCCAACTATTTGCGTGGTGCAAAAGCGCCGAAATAAGTGCATAAAAGTCAGCGTCTTGGAGTTCACGGCCTTGCAACTGATTGGCAGGTGCGTCCTCACCGATATTCATCCGAACGTCCCAACCCAAGGGCCACCCACATCCAGTGCTGTCCAGGTCAACCTCGGGAATTCCGGCTGCTGTCACCAACGAGTTCCCTGCCAACCGAGTTAGGTCCGCGACTGCTTCCAGCGATGTCGGGGAGAGGTTGTTCGAGGGGCGCTGGTCTGTCAAATCTTAGTGCGGTTCATGCTTATCTTTAGTCGGGCCAACTCCTGGCTTTCAGCTTTCGCGTTTTTAGCATGGTTCGCGGTTTGAATTTCTCCCCCGTTCCAACTCCTGACTCCAAGCTTCCAAATTTTTCGGTTATATTTTTCTGCCCGATAATCTATTTGCCATGTCCGATTTCCCTATTTTTATGCCTGTCAATATTTCTGCAAAATCAGCTTCGTGGGTTGTTTCATTCATCATTTTGCCTTCTGGCTTCTGCCTTTCGTTTTCTCCTCCCGGAGGGAACCACCTTTCCCGTTTCTCCCTTATCCTGCTGCCCGTGGGTCATCACGGACCGCGCGTTTACGGTCCGCCAGACACCGTGTGTCGCGACCCACCGACTGAAAAACAGAACGACATAATATTATGAAAACTCAAATTCTGGTGCTAAAAATTCCAGCTCCTGACTCCAAACTCCTATCTTCTTCGGTTTCATTTTTTACCTGCCATTTTTATGCCATGCTCTTCGCTCCCCATTCGCGTCGCTTCGCGTAATTCGCGGGCATCCCATGTCTGTCTCTGAAATTTGAAATCTTAAATCTGAAATCCCTATGTGGCCCCACAAATTCATCTCCCGCATCATCCGGCCCAAGATCATCAAGCCGGTCATCATCCGCGCCATCATCCGTGTTACCCCGAAACGGATCGGCCCGCGCCCCAAACCATCCCTCATCACCCAGTACTTTCGAACCGCCCAACGGTTCATGAACCTGGATCGGATGCTGTTTTCCAACAGCTTCGCCTTTTGCCAGAACTCGTTGCGCCAGCTTCTGGCCACCTTCCCGCACCAACTTTCTGTCCTGATGTTAAGGATGCGTCTGCCATGTGCTTAGGGAAGAGTATCAGGGAAAAGGAGGTGAAGGCAATCCGTTTTGGATGCCGGTTCTGGTGGCAGCCGGTCTGCTCAAGCGTTGGGCAATCCACCGTCGAACAGTGTCAAATACTTCGCGGTGGCGGAAGTGCTGGAACTCTGGAAAGACCGGCGCATTCGCTGGAGCAAAAGTTAGGCCGCAAACTGTGAATACCAAATAATGGCATATGCTCTCGTTCAAGTGAAAACAAAGTCCTGCATACTGGCAAACAATAAATAAATCACAATAACGAGGATAAAGATCAACCAAGCAGTGTCGCTCTTTTTATGGCGCAATGCCTTCAACGCCTTCAACAAAATCCAAGTCAAACACAATGAAGAAGCAATAAGAGCAGCCAGTGTGCCGATATAAATATGACTTACGGAAGTTTTCCAAATATCTTGGCGCACGACAATCCAATGTAAATGCAAATAACGGATACGAGCTCCCGACGAACCGGTGAGCGCAGTATGGGACAAGCTGAGAACCATGAAAACAAGAACAGCCATCACGACGAATGAAACAGCATCTTGGAATCGCTTGGTCATACGCTGTGCCGTCTACCGTAAAGGAGCATTTCTTTTAGCTCACTGTTCATGTCCGTGATGGTATGCCGATGTTCATGAAGTTCAAGGTGAAATCTCAAAACAACCAATTCCTCACTTCGGAGGAGCAGCATCAAACGGCAGGCCAAAGTACTCGAACACCGCTTTGGTCCGATCGTAAATCCGGTCTTCAAACATCTCTGCCCGATCACAAAGCAAGTTCATGTGGGGA
>JBAXGN010000335.1 GCA_037139415.1 Verrucomicrobiota bacterium
ACTATCGCACCCCGGACGGCAACGCAAGAAATAACTTAACGAAGTAGAACTAAGATTCCGCTGGTGCCCATGTTTGCCCAGCAGGCATTGATTTTGATCGGTACGGATGAATTGATTAACGAGCCCCAAATATTGGCTGCATAAGTAAAGGCCACATTAGCGTCCGCTGGCCAGCCGACGCAAACGTCACCAAAGGCGTTTGCATCCCCCGTATTTAGGTACTGGATTGTGAACGTCGCGCTGGCCGATTTCTGCCCCTTCCTAGCAACAGGCGCAGGAACTTTGAATGGCTGCGTTCCCAATTTCCCAAGCATCACTTGGCGGGTGGGCGAGGTAATTGTCATCTGCACGCCGTCTGAGGGCGGTTGGTTAGTGTCCGTCTGTCCGATCGTTGCCTGCGCGAAGATTAGTCCAAACAAGACAGCACCAAGGATTAAGGAGACAGGTGACGAATCGTTGGTCGTTACCATGGACGGCGTTCCACCTTCTTTTGGCTGGTCAGTTGTCCCAAGGAGCAAAGGCGCAAACGAACGGTGACGTTTGGTACTATGTGTTTTATTCATTTTTCCTCCGGTTTATGTGAAATTCAAGATTGCTTATAAGTTGGATAAAAAAATTGCAACAATTGAACAGTTGGGACAATGCCAACACCAAGTCGTACCACAAGGAAAACTCTTTCTGTGTGGGGTATATCCATAAATGATTGATCTATGGGAATGCCGAACATGAATATTGCTTACTATGGTGTCGTATTTGTGTCAAGTGTTATGTTGTGGTTTTATAAGATATTTTTCCTGTAAATGCAGAAATTACCTACTCCAATCTTAACGTGTTGAGAATCAACAACAAAGCGCTGACACAAATGAGAGTGAAAGTAACTTGAATATGTCGGGCGGTAGGTGATTCCAATCTTCAATATCTATGCAGTACAATGTATCATGCAAAGTTTTGGCGCTGGTGACGCTGCTGGGCGCGTGTGCTGGCATGGAAGCCGCGGATGCGTTGCCATCCTTTGATTTCAAGTCCGCCACTGTCGTGCGTGAGTGGGGAACACCGCATCATATTCCCGTTTTGCGGTCAACCGACGAGGGGCTGGAGATCACCATCGCCGGTAACGACCCATACTTTCATGGGCCAGCGCGCGATTACCCGGCGGGTGAACTGCTGACGATGCGCCTGCGCTTGAAGTCGGAGCAAGGTGGGATGGGGCAGTTTTTTTACTATCAAGACCAGGCAAGTCCTGAACAGGTGGTGTCCTTCCCGGTACCGCGCAACCGGTGGGTGGATTTGCGGATTCCTTTTCCTGCGCTCCGCAAGGGATACCATTTGCGCTTCGATCCACCCGGGCAAGGCGGCAAGTGCATTGTGGACACTCTGCGGATGGAGCGGCGGCTTTCGGTGAAAATTCCGGTTTGGCCTCCCATGCCAAAATTGGTGCCCGGTGCTGAAAAGACCCTTACCTCCGGCGATTTGGAATTATGGGCCAATCCGCAGCATCCCGCCGGATACGAGTTGCGGGTGCATGGGCGCAGCATGGCCGTCGGTTTCCCGCATTACCGGGTGGGGTATCTCTGGCAGGAACAGCCCGTCTGGGTAAATTTTCCCGTTGCCCAGGTCGTGCCAGCAAAGAGTGGCTCCAAGGGAACGTATGCCTTCCGCAGTCGGCTGCGGGATGCGCAGGGTGCGGAATGGCTCCACGAACAGGAGTTTCAGGCAGATGCCGCCGGAACCATCCGCGTGGAGACGCGCGTTACTGTCAGCCAGAACCGTGAGGTCTTGTTCCTGCCCATGACATGGCTCGCGGCGGGAGCGCAGTCTTTCGGCACCAACAAGCATCAGGGACTGTTTGCCGGACTCGAATATTTGGACAATGAACCCAGTAGTTCCACCGCCGATATTGAAGGGCCACAGGCGCAGCGGCAGGTGCCCGCTAATCACAAAATCACCTTCCCGCTGATGGCGATTGAGCAGGCGGGACATTACGTGGGATTGATTTGGGAGGATCACCTGCAGTTCAGCGCGGTGTTCGATTCGCCGGACCGCCTCGTTAATAGTGGCGGTCATCTCATGGGTGTGCTATGGCCGCAATCGGACGGTGAAAATCGCGAGGAGGGTAGCCTGGTGCCATATTCTCCCCAAGTGTTGATCGCAGGAAAGCCGCTGACTTTGCGCGCCAAATTGATTGGTGGTGTTGGCGATACGGTGGTTGCCGCCGTGCAGCACTATGTGCGCGTGCAAGGCTGGCCGAAACCGCCGGAGACTGGCTTGAACCAGGAACAGTACGTGAGCTTGGCCGCGTACGGTTGGCTGAATTCCAAGATCCGCAGGGGGAATCTGTACCGGCACGCCTATTGGCCGGGCTTTGGTCCAACTCCAGCAGCGGATGCCGCTCTGTTCCAATCATGGCTGGCGCAGAAAACGACGGATGCATCCACGCGCCAGCAATTGATCGAGGCTTCCGCCCAGGTTCTCCAACCTATTCCTGTCAACCAACTGTATCATTCCGGCGTAGGCCATGTGCGTACCCCGGCGGCTGCACTGGCGTTCAATGAAGTGCGCCTCAACTTGGAGACCGCCCGTGCCCAGGCGCGTCACTTCACCCAGCAACTCAGCGCCCAGGGCGTCATCCGGTATCATCCGACGGCCAACCGCCCCGACTACGGGCGCACGTATCACACCAACCATGCCAATGGATTGACGGCGCAAGTGGTGTACAGCGGTTTGGCCGCCGCCGCTTTTAGCGGTGATCCATCGTTGATCAGTAATGCCGTGCAATGCTTGAAGGGCCTGTCCATTTATCGTCAAGGGGTGCCGCGCGGCGCACAGACTTGGGAGATTCCACTGCACACCCCCGATATCCTGGCCTCGGCCCACTTGGTTCACGCCTATGTCATTGGATATGAGTTGACGGGGGACACCACGTTCTTGGAGGAAGCCCGCTACTGGGCGTGGACCGGCGTGCCCTTTGTATATCTGGTTGCCCCCACTGAATATCCGGTCGGGCCTTACTCCACCATTGCGGTGTTGGGTGCCACGGGATGGCGAGCGCCGGTCTGGTTCGGGCAACCAGTGCAATGGTGCGGACTGGTGTATGCCGACGCGCTGTACCAATTAGCCGTGGTTGATGCCAATTCGCCTTGGCGCAACCTGGCGGATGGTATCACCCGGGCGGGATTGCAGCACACGTGGAAGGCGTTGGATGTCGAGCGCGCCGGTCTGTTGCCTGATTTCTACCTTCTCGCGGTCCAGCAAAGCGATGGCTCGGCAATCAATCCGGCTACGGTCGGCATCAATGCGGTGCGACTCTATGGCGGACCGCCGATCTATGAATTTCGCGCTGCCCGCCGTTCCGAAGTGCAACTTCATGCGCCCGGCGGAATCCAATTGCGCGAGGATAAACCCGAACTGGCATCCTTCACCGTCCAAGGTTGGCCGGGTTCGCCCTATTCCGTCCTAGCCCCAGTTTACGAGTTAGCATAGTCGTTTTTCTGTAAGCTGTTTTGGTTT
>JBAXGN010000336.1 GCA_037139415.1 Verrucomicrobiota bacterium
CCGCCAATCCCCAATGGTATCAAATTATTCGGCGCAGATGCGGTGTTCTGAAGTTAAACACCAAAAGTGTTTTGTCCTCCAGCCCAGTGGTTGAATCAGCGAGGGCGATAGGGCGATGATTCTTCCTTGGGAAAAAGCGCGTCGGCCTTCAACTCCAACGGAGTTGCGGCATTTTAACCCGGTGTTGCAGCCAGCCTCTATTGTTATCATTCCCATCGTGGATTCAACGGCTCACGGTTTGTATTTTAGCCTGCCGCAACTCCGTTGGAGTTGATGATCACTAGCTTTTCATCGAGAGGGAAGGACTAGATTGGAGGGAGATACGAGCACCACGCCAGACCATTCCGCCGGATATTCGTTCACGACCTGATCTCAGCGGCATATGCGGCAGAAGGAGTTGGCTTGGTTCAGAAACCAATTTCTTGCCATTTTTTGGTTGATTATACAGTCATGATTTTCCAAGGAACCGGTCTGGTCTTCATGGAAATCCAGCGGGCTTCGGCGCGATGAACTGTTTGAGAAAGTTTTGGCCGGTGGCTATCCTGTGGTGGTTGCTCGCAACGCCGGTGCACGTCGTAAGGCTTGGTTTCAGTCATACTTGACTACGATCCTCCAGCGTGATGTTCGTGACCTGACGAATGTCGCCGATGTTACGGCGGTGCCTCGCCTGCTTTCTGTCGTGGCCACCCGTGCCGGTGGATTGTTGAATTTTGCCGACCTGTCGCGAACCCTCGCGATGCCGCAAACCACCTTAAAACGCTACTTCGCCCTCTTGGAAGCAACGTTCCTGGTACAACTGTTGCAGCCTTGGTCGTGCAACCTGGGGCAACGACTCATTCAAACTCCAAAGGTTTATCTGCCCGACACCGGGTTGCTGGCCCATTTGTTGGGATTAACCGTAGAACGGCTGACGGTGGACGGGACACTGGCAGGCGGACTACTTGAGAATTTTGTATTGCTGGAACTGCGCAAGCAATCGTCATGGAGCGAGATTCAGCCCGAGTTTTTCTTCTGGCGTACGGCCGCAGGTCAGGAAGTGGATATTGTGCTCGAAGACCGTTCCGGACGGCTGGTGGGGATTGAAATTAAAGCCAGTTCCACGTTGGGTAGGGCTGACGTGCGAGGCTTACAAGCGATGGCCAGCGCAGCGGGCAACCGCGAGGTCATAGAGAAGATCCTTCGCCACCTGGATCTGTGGTCCGGTCCCTTGCCGACATTCGCCACCGCCCGTCCACCGCCAACCGAGGAATACCATTACGAACCGTATGACGACGTGGACCCGATGCCGGATTACGAGAATGTCCTGACGGATTGAAACCCAAGCTAAGACCGGACCCAAACAGATTCCCTCAACCAGTTAACCCAAAGCTGGTTAGGGAATTTAACCGCATCGCGGCCATTCTGGCGGGAGGGGGTGCGATGGCTAAAAAAAACCAATTTCTTATCAGTTTATCAGTTTTCCCGGCTTGACGAGTGGCCAATAGTTGGTAACTATTAGAGCATGAGTGTTGCACTGACAGACTACTGGCAAGACTTCATCAGGCAAATGATTGAGTCGGGCCGCTATAACAACCAATCTGAGGTGATCCGAGCGGGCCTCCGTTCATTGGAAGAACGGGAGCTGGCCAAAGAAGTGCGGGAGTTTGAAAGCGTCTTTGCGGGTGGCCGTGTTGGCGAACCGGATACGAAGAGCATTAGCCGCGTGATTGCCCGCCAGAAATCCCACCGCAAGGAACGGCGAGGATCCGGGCGGTTTACGATTGCAACGTAATCTTGTCCGGCATTGGGTGGAACGGTTCGGCACGAAACTGTTTGAAACTCGTTGCCCAGCGGCGCGTTTTTCTTTACGCAAGCGATGCCATTCTTGCCGAATATGAATCGGTCATCCCTAAAACACTCGCGGAAGAAATGCCCGATATTGATCCGCATCCGAAATTAGCCTGGGTCAGAACCAGATCGAGACTTGTCGAACCGTCGCCGCTGGGGAAGCGGCGCAGCCGTGATGCAAAAGATGACATTTACCTGGCGACAGCGTTGGGCGCATCGGCTCAATATCTTGTCACATACGACAAGGATCTGCTGGACATGGATAAGCCGTTTGGTATTGCAACGGTTCGCCCCGCAGAATTCCTGCGCAGAATAAATACATAATGTCGATGGTAGGGGGCATGGAGTCAGCAATTCTCATTTTGAATACTGTGGCAGAGTTGGTTTGGGGATTGGGTGTTGAGCAAAGGGGGAAGGCGGGGTTAAGGGCAGCGCGGTAGGCAGGGAAACTGTCACTGATAGGAATTTGCTTTTTGGCACATTGGATGCTTTCACTTGTCGCGTTGCGGTAAGTACGCAGAAACCAAGGGGTGCCGCCAGTGCCCGCTGTGAGGGGCGCGGACATAACCCCGGAAGCAGAACGCCTCGGGGCGGTGGGGGATGAGCGGCAGTGCTCATGTTCCAATTTGATAACCCCTTCGTGACCCCTTCGATTAACGGCGAGCGTCCCTCGCTGCTCGACGCACGGCGGTTAGGATCAGTCGGCGTTCACGGCTTTGAGCGCCGCAGGAGGAGGGCGCCGCCACCGACCGCAAGCAGCAGCAGCGAAGCAGGCTCAGGCACCGTCGGCACCGTGGCAATGGCCACGTAACCGTACGTGCTGGGGTACCCGCCGACGTTCCAAGGACCGTCACCGGAGCTACCCATCATGGCCACGACATACGATTGATCGGCAATGGTCGAAGTGGCAGGATTGTTAGGAGCCCAGAAGGTGTAGCCGCCGCTCCAGCCGTCAGCCCAATGCCAGTCGCTGGCAGTGGAGTCGGAGCGATGGTAGCCGATCCAAGCGGGCAGATTCGAGACATGCTGGCGCACCCAGAGTTGTTCGTCGTAGCTGCGGATGGTCGCCAGCGTGCCGCCGATCGCCGCAGCATCCGCGATCGCATCGGGGTACACGGGGTAAGAGTTATCCACATACCAATCGCGGTCGTCGTAGTTCCCGCAGTAAATCATCATCGCCTTGGCGTTTGAACCCAGGGCTACGATTGCGAGGAACGCCAGAACCAGGCTTTTCACCAAAACCGATGGAATTTGCATTTTTTTACGGCCCGACCGGTAACGGTCAAGGTTTAGCTGTTGTTCAGTCTTTCCGCCCACCGCCACTCGACGCGGGACACTTAGGGAACATGGCTTTTCGGTTTCAAGCATGAAAGGCTAATACTGCGTTCTTGGCCGGAAGGCAAGCGCGTTAATGCGGTTTTGGCGGCGGCCGTTGGGTGAGGGGCGCGGACATTACCCTTATATGTTCCCTGCGATGAATTTGATCACAAGCGTCATGATTGTCCGG
>JBAXGN010000337.1 GCA_037139415.1 Verrucomicrobiota bacterium
GCTGTGTCGCAGGTTTCCCAACCTGCGGGCTGCTGGAAATTCGCGCGCGTCGGGAGATGGCAAACGGTCTGCCGACTGGGAAGTCGGCGACACAGCAGGTTTGGAAACCTGCGCCACGTTGGGGGGGTTGAATTCCTGACGTTCCTTGTGCCCGCAACGTTTATCCGAACCATGCGGTCTGGGCTTTGCCTCATTCTGTGAGGGGGGTACGGAACCACAGACCCTGCCCACCTCGTAGTATTCGTAACGCACCAACGCGCTGGATGCAGCCCTGATCCCCTGGCGAATCCAGCGGCACCGTCATGCCATGCTCTTTTCCTGCGGTTCGCTACGCTC
Organism: Verrucomicrobiota bacterium; assembly: GCA_037139415.1. Classification (NCBI taxonomy): domain Bacteria; kingdom Pseudomonadati; phylum Verrucomicrobiota; species Verrucomicrobiota bacterium. Next base: position 337 of record JBAXGN010000337.1, read on the forward strand.
ACCTTCGGAAAAGAGCATGGCATCCCCAGCATGGCGGCCGGACAATCATGGCGCTTGTCAAATTCATCGCAGGGAACATATAAGGGCAATCCACCGCTTGCAAATTCTTCTGGCGATATCCAAGCTGCGCCTTGTATTTATGAAGCTTAACTGGCGACGGGTTGGATGGGTTTTGATCGGGCTCGCTCTTCTCGGCAGCCTGTTTGCGGGTTACTGCTGGCAGACGGTGGGTAATCAGGGGACACGTCTGTATTCCAATACCGCCACCGTGCCGCATAATCGAGTGGCGCTGGTATTGGGTTGTTCCTCCACGTTGCGCGATGGCAGTCGCAATTTGTTTTTCCACAACCGCATGCACGCAGCGGCAGCCTTGTACCAAGCTGGTAAAGTGGAATACCTGCTGGTTAGCGGTGACAACCGGCGGCGTGAGTATGATGAGCCGTCCGAGATGAAAGCCGCGCTGATGCGATTGGGGGTGCCCGAGGGACGAATCGTGTGTGATTATGCCGGTTTCACCACGCTGGATTCCATCATTCGCGCCCGGGTGGTATTTGGCCAGACCAACCTGACCATTGTTTCGCAGGCTTTCCATAATCAGCGGGCGCTGTATATCGCCGATGGTTACGGCGTGATCGGGGTGGCGTTTAATGCCGCCGAAGTGCCGGTTGGACACGCCTTCAAGACCTATGCGCGGGAAGTGGTCGCGCGGATGCGCGCCTGGCTGGATGTTAATTTGATTAGACGCCAGCCGCATTTTCTCGGCGAACCGGTTGTCATTCCCACGAGTTAGGCGTCACCCCAGCGCTATCCTTCCTCGCCCAAGAAGCGGCCGGAATGCTTGGCGGCGGAGACGATGCGATCAGCCATGCGGCTCAGTGGCAGACTTTGCAGCCAGATCTTTCCCGGCCCGCGCAGCACCGCAAAGAATAAGCCCTCGCCGCCAAATAGCGCGGTTTTGATTTTGCCGACGAACTGAATATCAAATTCCACCGAAGGCTGAAACGCAACGACGCACCCGGCGTCCACGCGCAGGATTTCTCCGGGCGCCAGTTCCCGCTCGCAGAGCGTGCCGCCGGCATGGATAAACGTCAGGCCGGTGCCTTGAAGCTTTTCGAGAATGAATCCTTCGCCACCGAACAGGCCGGCACCGATGCGCTTTTGAAAGGCAATGCCCAAGCTGATTCCTTTTACCGAGCACAAGTAAGCGTCTTTTTGGGCGTGCAACACACCGCCGATGGCACCCAGATTGATTGGGATGATTTTGCCCGGACTTGGCGCGGCAAACGCAACCCGCTTTTTCACCTGGGAACGATTTTGGAAGAGCGTCATGAATAATGATTCGCCGGTGACCAGACGCCGCCCGGCCCCCATGAGCGCGCCAAGCAACCCGCTTTGCTGTGCCGAACCGTCGCCAAAAATCGCATCCATCTCAATACCGTCATCCATGAACATCATGGCCCCCGCCTCGGCGACCATGGCTTCACTGGGGGCCAGCCAGACCTCCAAAAACTGCATATCGTCGCCGTAAATATTATACTCAAGATCGTTGCCGGCTGGTGCGCTGGAATTCGGAGTCGAGCCGATGACGGGCGGCAGGGGTGGTGGTGTAGGCATACGGTTTTCTCTATTGAATCAAGGGGTGGTCGGGCGCAGTCCCAGGTTACGCAACACCTCCCGGGTGGATCGGGCTTTATTCAAGGCATAGAAATGCAAGCCGGGCGCGCCTTCCCGGAGCAGTTCCTCACTCTGGCGGCTGGCGTATTCAATGCCGAACCGGATGGCGGCCTCCTCGTCCTGTTCCAATTTCTTGAGTTCGGTCAACAAGGGAGCCGGCAGAGACGCTCCACACAGGGTGGTAAATTTTTGAATCTGCAACGCGCTTAGGATGGGAATGATTCCAGGGATGATCGGCACGGTGACGCCCCGCTTGACCAGGTAATCACGGAAGGTGAAAAAGTCCCGATTATCGAAAAAAATCTGAGTGACAATGAACTCGCCGCCGCAGCCGACTTTATACACCAGGTGATCCCAGTCTGCCTGTCGCCCGGCTTTACAGGCGATGTGCCCCTCGGGGAAACCGGCTACCCCGATGCAAAAATCGCCCTGAGTGCGGATGAAATGTACCAGTTCACAGGCAAATTCAAAACCACCCTCGGGTTTCACAAAATCGCTGGCGTTGCCCGGCGGGTCACCCCGCAACGCCAGGATATTTCGGACACCCAAGTCTCGTAATTGGTTCAGGACCCCACCAATCTGTTGCCGGGTGGCGTTGACACAGGTGAGATGCGCCAGCGTGGTCAATTGATGACGCTTTTGCACCTGCTCGACGATGCGCAACGTTTTATCCTGGGTGCCGCCGCCCGCGCCATACGTCACGGACACATAATCCGGCTTCAGGCTGGCCAAGTCTGGCAGCGCCTTATCCAGGAGATTGCGCTCGCCCTCTTCCGTTTTGGGCGGAAACAATTCAAAAGAAATTACCGGTCGCTTTGCGGCAATCCCGGCGGCATATTGATCGCGAATCCATTGCATCACGCCTCAAGTATGGACTCATTCGGCTCCGGTTTCAAGTCAGCAAAAAGAGTTGGGCAAAATGCGCGTTGCATCAAATCAAATGTTACCCGGGCGCTGAATTAATGGGATGGGGAACCGAACATGGCAAAATTATTACTACCAATTTTCTTTTGCAAAAACATACCGGCAAATGGTGCGCAGGAGATGGAAGTCAGAACCGTGTCATCCGGGTTCAATTTCAGTTCCAATTTTTTTGCCAGCTAATCTTTTTGCCATGTGTGGGTTCGGTCATTCCGCACTCCGCATTCCACATTTGAATTATTCTCCTCCCGGAGGCAACCACCTTTCTCAGTTCTGTGGTACGCTCTCGG
>JBAXGN010000338.1 GCA_037139415.1 Verrucomicrobiota bacterium
GTTACGACGCCAACAATAACCGCACGAATGTGGTGCAGGCGGGCAAGACCAACGCCTGGACATTCGACGCGTATGACCGCGTGGCCACGTACAAGGATGCCGATGGAAATTTGATCCAGTACCGCAGCGATGCCAACGGCAACGTGACAAACCTGGTGTATCCGGGGGGGAAGACGGTGAGTTACGCGTTTGACAGCCTGAACCGGCTGACCAACGTTACGGATTGGGCCAGCCGCAAGACCGGCATCGAGTATGATCTGGCCAGCCGGGTAAAGCGGATCACGCGACCCAACGGGACGGTGCGGGAGATGGGCTATGACGCCGCCGGGCAGACTACCAACATCTTGGAGCGGACGGCCTCGGGAACCCCGATTGCCCTGTTCAAGTTTGGCTGGAATGCCGCCGCGCGAATGGATTGGGAATTTGCCGCGCCGCTGCCGCATGGCGCGACTCCGCCCACGCGGTCCATGACCTATGATGACGACAACCGGATTGCCACGTTTAACGGACAAAACGTCAGTTACGATTTGGATGGCAACCTGATCACCGGCCCGCTCACCAATAACACACTGGTGAGTTACACGTACGACGCCCGCAACCGGCTGGTAACGGCGGGTGGGCTGGACTACACCTACGATCCGGCAGGCAACCGGGTCGCGGTCACCAATGGCACCAACATCACGCGCCTGGTGGTGGACCCCAACGCGGCGCTGTCCCAGGTGCTGATGCGGGTGAAAAGTGGCGTGACGAACTATTACGTCTATGGTCTGGGCCTGCTTTACGAGGCGGATGACGCCGGAAACACCAAGACCTACCATTACAATTACCGGGGCAGCACGGTTGCCATCACCGATGACAGCGGCAATGTGACGGACCGCGTGGAATACTCCGCTTACGGAACGACTACCTACCGGAGCGGCAACACGGATACCCTGTTCCTGTTCAACGGGCGCTATGGGGTGCAAACCGATCCCAACGGCTTGCTGTACATGCGGGCGCGGTATTACAACCCGTATATATGCCGGTTTCTCAATCCGGACCCGTCCGGATTCTCGGGTGGGTTGAACCATTACGCCTATGCGGATGGCAACCCAGTCAGTTTGATTGATCCGTTTGGGCTGGGTGCCGTAGGCGAGGGTAGTGCATGGTCATGGCTGAAGGCAGGTGTTGGTACGGCCGCAGGCTGGGCGTATGATCAGGTTAACGACATGGCGGCAACTATCGGGGGGGTGGGCCATGAAGCCGTTGGTGCCGCGCTGGATATGCTGGGCGACGTCACCGGAACAGGTGCGAACCTTGGCCAAGGTTTCCGCAGCATGGCCCAAGATTGCTACAATGCGCGCGGCAGTGCGGCCAGCGCGGGATACTATGATCCGCAAAATCCTGCCATCATGTCCGCAGGTATTATGCTTGCCGTCGTGAATCCAGAAGGGGCTGCGGCCAGCCGGTTTTATTCCACCGCGAAGGAAGGACAAGTTCTATATCGCGGAGTAGCCCAAGGTTCCGTGCATGACATTCAACAAGCTGCTGGAGGTGCAATTGTGCCGCGTGGTGGCAGCGCATCAGCATACCTCCATGTGAATGAAGGAATAACCAGCAGTCCATACACTTCATGGACCACGGATATCAACGTGGCTAGGAGATTTGCGGGTAATGACGGAGCTATTTTTAGTGTTAGCCGTAACGCGATTCCGAACCGGACCATTGATGCTTCAACATTTTCGCGGCTGCCCAACGAGAGAGAGGTTCTCATCGAGAGCACCGTATATGGCGTTGAAAGGGTGCATTGATTTATGTTTGTGTGGAATGAATTCAGATCATTGGCTTTGACAGCGGCCATGCCGCTTTGCAGAGATGATAGTGGTCTTACCAAATTGTTAATGGCCAATTCTCCGGCCAAAGAAAAGGTCGAAGAGATGGGACGTCCCGTACCTGAATCGGTGGGAATTCACCAAATGAAAGACCCTGAAAACTTCAAGCGAGCCCTTCGGATTCGGCGAGGCCTTGCGCAAAACGATGAAAACTCTAGTTACGTCTCCTATGCCGATTCAGTCCTTCGGTTCTTGGAAACCATTGACGCAGGAAAGGCGATCTTCATAGTGCTGATCGCAACGAAGAACGCGACTTATGAGTTTCTCTTTGCGCCGGAATTGAAAAAGATACACGCTGAGAAGGTAATTGTTTAGCTTACTATAGCGACGCTTCTTTTACTGCTGTAATTTGGCCCAGTCGGCTGAGGTAACTGTTTGCACGACCGCGCCACACCACACGTGGTCAGGCGTTCCCCTCCACACCGGATGCTACGCAACCGGTGTTCCGGGGAAACGCCTTCCCATTAGTCCCATCCGTCCTATCAGTCTCAGTCCTTGCTGTCCTTGGAGTCATTGCAGTCTTTCAACTGCTTGCTCTGCCGTTTCACACTTTCAGGCTCTTCACACGGCACACCCACGGCACACCACACGGCACGGCCTACCCCCTCCACACCTGATGCTTCGCAACAGGTGTTCCGGGGGTAGGCCTTGACCTTTCCAGCTTCGGATACCTGTAGCTTCAGCCTGTTGCTGCGGCGGCCCCCTTCGTGCCGGGTGCTGCCGCAACCGGCACTCAGGGGCCCGCCTTGCGCATACCTGATACGGATGATGGTCTGTGGATTTCCAGAGCGTACCGCTGGCGCGTCGACCGAAACGCACTGTGAACACCAGAGCTAGTTCGCTTTCTGAAGCGCCCTCGCTGCCGCGACCACGATGCCCGCTATGGATTCCAGTAGTTTCTCGCAGTTCGATACGCCCCCGCTGACGCGCCGACTGATACGCACTGTGGACACCAGAGCTGACTCGCTTTCTGGAGCGCCCCCGCTCGCGCGCCATTTGATGCGGATTCCGCGATTCACAGTGTCTGGACTCCAGAGGTGCTCCGCTGCCGCGACCTCGATACCCGCCATGGATTTCAGTAGTTTCTTGCAGTTCGATACGCCCCCGCTGCCGCGCCGACCGATACGCACTGTGGACACCAGAGCTGACTCGCTTTCTGGAGCGCCCCCGCTGACGCGCCATTCGATGCGGATTCCGCGATTCACGGTGACTTGGATTCCTGTGGTGCTCCGCTGTCGCGACCTCGATGCCCGCCCTGGATTCCAGTAGTTTCTCGCAATTCGATACGCCCCGAGGATGTCAGTTCGCTGTGCTCAGCGGAGAAGTCA
>JBAXGN010000339.1 GCA_037139415.1 Verrucomicrobiota bacterium
AACTATCGCACCCCGGACGGCAACGCAAGAAATAACTTAACGAAGTAGAACTAAGGTGTTTCTGGCTGCAATGATCGGCGTGACCGCTTTTTTTCTTGGGCTTAGCTGCCACGCAGAACAGTTCAACCTGCCGGTTAGTTTGCCAGCGGAGGTTTATCTTCCGTTTAATCGTTTAACCTCCGGCCGCGAGCTGGTATTGGCCGCGAGACACGCCACCGATGCAACGAATTATGCCTTTGAGTTGCAGTTCGATAAAAACGAGAAAATGGGGTTTTCGGAAACACGCTTGGAATTCCGGGCGGCGGGCGGCAAGCGAGCGATCATTGTCAAGACCGCCGACGGATTGCCATACCGGCTGCTCACGGATGAATGGGCGCTGGGATTCGCAGCGGGCAGCCCGCCAGAATCCGAACTTGAATTAATCACCGGCGGGCATTTTTATTTCTTTTTGGGTGTTACAAATGGGCAAAAGGATGTCCCCATAAGAATGATGTTCAATCTCTTCAAACCGGAGACCTCCGACGCCCGCGCTGACATCTATTTTCATCTGAGTGGTATGATGTATTCCTTTATGCAGAAGAGCTATGACTGCACTTACGACCTGAAACACAGTGCCTTGAAGTTTGACGCACCTGACAAAAAAAGGGGGATGCTGTTGTTCCTGGACCACGGTGAAAAGCCGCAAGGTCTGGGAATTAAGGGGCTGACAATCTCGAGTCAAAACGGCCCGCATTTTACCGTAACCAATTTTCTTTATGGGAAAGACATTATTAGTTATCCATTCGAGAAGACCAACAAATCAGCCGCAGAGCTGAAGGATCTTGGTTTTTCCGTAAACGGAAAAACCATTGATGAATGCGGGATGAAAGTCATGGTGTTTTTGTTTATTCCCGCGAATTTTCAATGGACCGCACAGCAACGCAAAACCGCCGAACTGATGCGCAAAACCCTGCTGGGCAAATAGCGGTAGTGGTCTCTGGCACCCGCTCCGGGGTGCGCTCCCCTTTCTACGGTTTACCGGTGGTCGCGCCCCGTGCCCCTCGCGACCGAACCGGCTACTTTATGGCATCCCTGCCGGAATGCGCGCCACAATTCCAACGGAATTGCGTCCTCCAGCCCAGCGGTTGCGAGGCACGAGCTACCCTGGGTTAGGCGGTTAGCAAATTCCTCAACCCTGCAGGGGTTGTGGCCACGGATGACGGGAGTACCGGGAGCCGAACCCCCCGAGGGAATGAAGACCGGCGGAAAAAGTTAGAGTCTCGTAACGACTCCTACCAGGGATGGATGGCGCGTACTTGGATACGGTTGCCGAAAGCTGGAATTACCGGGAGCCATTACGGTCAGCGGATGCGTTGCGGTCCGCCAGCAGATGCAACACCGCGAGCAACGGATGCCGGTATAACATGCGCGGCCCGGCAAAGCGCATCACCCTCCGCACCTGCTCGCGCCGCGCCGGTTGGTAACAATGCGTGGGACAGTTGTTACACGTCGGTTTCTCCGCCCCGTACCGGCAGCGGTCCATACGCGCGAACGCGTAATCCACCAGCGCCTGACATTCCGCGCATAAACCGCCGCTTACGCCATGATGCTTCCGGCAATACAACCGCACCATCGCCACGATGGTTTCCTGTTCCCGGGCCAGACGTTTTGCGGTATCGGCCATGACACGCGTTAAAACGCATTCAACGTATCCAGCACCGCGCGAATGCGCGGCACCTCGTGGGTGCGGTAAAGGTCCGTGCCGCCCAACGCCGCCAGCACCGCGAAAAACGGCTCGGCGCAACGAACCTCCTCGCGGAAAAACTCGAACGCATGCGGCAGCGCGTGGCAGGTCGGAAAGCCCAGTACACGCAAGCGGAAGGTGTTGAGAAACGTGCGCATCTGATGCCGTACCCGCACGGCGCTATCCTGCAAGTTGCGGTAATAGAAGCCGAGGCCGGGATCAATCAAGATGCGGTCCACGCCGAGCCGCGTCGCCGTTTCAATTTCGCGGGCAAAGTACTCGTACATTTGCGGAATCGGATCGGTCTGCAACGCGAAATCTCCCACCGCACGCACATGTTCGCCCTGGACGTAGCAAATAATCACGGCGGCGCGATGTTCCGCCACCAGGCGATATTGCGCCTCAGTATTGGCGGTGCCGGTGAGGTTTAGCACATTCGCCCCGGCCTCCAGGCAGGCGCGCGTCACTGCCGGATGATACGTTTCCACCGACACCAACACTCTTTGGGCGCGCAACCCCTTCACCACCGGCACCAGTTGCGCGCTCTGCGCCTGCGCCTGAAGCAGCTCGGTGTTCGCGAGCGTGGATTCCGCGCCGACATCCACAATCGCCGCGCCCTGGGCGTGCAGCACCAAACCGCGCTGAATCGCCGATTCGGCATTCAGGCACACACTTTCCCGATACCAGGAGCCTGCCGACAAATTCACCACGCCCAGGATGGCCTTGCGCGAATTAAACGCGAAGTGCCGCCCGCCAATCTCAAACTCTTTCACCCGGGCGGTGGCGGCGGCCCGGTTCTGCGAGTAAAGCTCTGCCAATTGCGCAAGGTCCAACATAATCACTACTTCAATGAAATACGCCGTAATCATAATGCCAATGCCCGCCATCCGCCAGCGCAAATCCAGCGAGCGTCACAACCGCAAACGTAGGTGACGAGTCTCAAACATGGTGGCGCGGGAAATTTTGGAGAGTTCTGGCAACCGCCAGGGGAGAACGGGGCGGCAGGCGACACCGCTTTGGATTTGCTCGGTCCACTGGCTTGAGTGCGGGTGTACCTGAGGAGACCTAAATGGAGTGGCGCGGGGGAATTTGACAGTGGGGAAATTCCCAGAGTTTCATACCCCCTCACCTCTTTCCTCTCCCTCGGGGAGAGGAGGTCCGTTCTGCGGCTGAGGGAGCGAATGATGGGTTGCTGGTGAGTCTTTGGCGTCCGGCGCAGAATCCGTCCACGGCGGGAGCGCACGCATGGCCTTTGGAATATCAAAACGCCGCGAGCGGATTTCCCTCTCCCCAGCAACGGTGTTAATTTTTGCAACTGTTTTCGGTGATTTTTT
>JBAXGN010000340.1 GCA_037139415.1 Verrucomicrobiota bacterium
CTAGTTCGGTGCCGCCTTGCCTGGCGACCAAGCCGAACGGGCTATTCGCATGGCCGCAGTATGCCGGGGGCCGCGCCGGGTTCGCAAGCCACTTTTTGCGGTCGCGGTTGCGCCCAATAACTTTCCAATAATCGTGCGTGACTTTTTTTCAAGGGTGTCTATAGTATATTGGCTTTCCAGCTTGTTATGCTGGTGAAGCCGTTGAAAGGCCCCCGGAATGGGGGCTGTTATTTTTTATGAAACATTTGTTGTGTCTCGAAAAAACGCCGCGGGCGGTCATGGAACAAATCCTGGCCAGCGCCGCCCTGTTCAAGCGTGATCGCACGAGTCATGTAAAAACGCTGGCGGGGCAGACCTGGGCCATGATCTTTTCCAAGTCGTCCACCCGCACCCGCGTTTCTTTTGAAGTGGGGATTCACGAATTGGGGGGGCGACCATTGTTTCTGAATGCGAATGACATTCAACTCGGCCGTGGGGAACCCATCAAAGACACGGCCCGAGTGCTGGGGCGCATGGTGCATGGCGCGGTGATTCGCACGTATGCCCAGCAGGATGTGGAGGAGTTTGCCCAGTATTCCGGCGTGCCGACCATCAATGCGCTCACGGATGACGAGCATCCCTGCCAGGTGCTGACCGATCTGTTCACCTACCAGGAAAAGCGCGGGCCGATTCAAGGCAAGGTGGTCACGTTTGTCGGGGATGGCGCCTGCAATATGGCGCAATCGTGGATTTTTGCCGCCGCCAAACTGGATTTTGAACTGCGCATTGCCGCGCCGCGAAATTTCCAACCCGCCGCCGAGTTGGTGAAACGCTCCGGGGCCCGGGTGCTAGTGACGGATGATTTGGCTGCCGCCGCCAGTCAGTCCGACTTACTCTATACCGATGTGTGGATCTCCATGGGGAAAGAGGCGGAGTCCGCGCAACGCGTGCAAGCATTGACGGGGTATCAGGTGAATCAAGCCTTGGTGAAATTGGCCAAGCCCGATGCCTTGGTCATGCATTGCCTGCCCGCCTACCGGGGCAAGGAGATTGATGATGCCACCTTCGAGGCCCATGCCCAGACCATCTTCGATCAGGCGGAAAACCGCTTGCACACGCAAAAAGCCATTCTGCATTACCTGGCCGGGCAGTGAGCTTCATTCCAAATCACATTCAAGCTCATTGGAATCAGCCGCAACGAGTATCGTGGCGGCAATCATCTCCGCGGATTGGCCAGGCTGCCATTCAATCCATTGCACCGGAGCCTGACGGCGAAACCACGTCATCTGGCGGCGCGCATATTGGCGGGTGCGGGCTTTGACCAATTCAATCGTCGCCTTCAAATCCCGCTCACCTCTCAGATATTCCACCACCTGCCGGTAACCGATCGCCTGCATGGCATTACGGTTTTGCTCGATCCCCCGCTGCATCAAGGCCTGAGTCTCCGCCACCAACCCAAGCGCAAACATATCCTCCACCCGCGCATGGATGCGGGTGTGCAATTCTTCCGTCGTTCGTTGGAGACCATAGAATCGGAGCCGCTGCGCTTCTGCCGCCGACTTCGTCCACGTGGCACGCTGAGCCGAAAAAGGTTGGCCGGTCAGGCGGATGACTTCGATGGCACGCCACACCCGGCGCGGGTTTTGGCGGTCAATCCGCTCAAAGGTGACGGGGTCTTTGGCCGCCAATTCCTCCAGCAACTCCGGCAGCGGCATGGCTTCCAGTGCGGCGCGCAACTGCGGATCGGTCGGCGCATGACCCAACCCCTCGATCCAGGCCCGGAAATACAGACCAGTGCCGCCGCAGAAGATGGCCCATTTGCCTCGGGCGTGAATCGCGCTCACCGCGTCGGTTGCCAGCGCCACGAATCGCGAGGCATCGAACGGCTCCGTCAGTTCCGCCACATCCAACAGGTGATGCGGCACGCGGGCGCGGTCCGCCGCCGATGGCTTGGCGGTGCCAATATCGAGGCCGCGATACACCTGCATGGAATCCACCGAAATAATCTCGCCGCCCAACCGTTCCGCCAGGCACAGCGCCACCGCCGATTTGCCCACGGCAGTGGGACCGGCCAGAAATAGAGTTGCAGGCGGGGTTGGCATCATGGACCGTCGCTGATTATTTGGCGCACGGTGGTTTGGGAGCCGCGGCCCGCGACCTTCGCCAATACAACACCGCCCCGCCAATCAGCAGAAACACGCTGACAAACTGGGCCGGGGTCAGATGCTGATCCAGCATGCGTGAGGCCGGCAGGTAATCACCCCGGAAGAGTTCCACAAAGGAACGCAGGCAGGCGTAGGCCAGCAGATAAATGGCGAAAATCTGGCCGTCAAACTTCTTGCGGCGATACCCCCAGGCCAGCGCGGCATAGAGCGCCAGGTTCAGCAGGGATTCATAGATCTGCGTGGGATGCACCCCCACCCCGTGCGTGGCATGGTCCTTGGGAAAATGAATGGCCCACGCCACAGCGGTGGGATAGCCAAAGCAGCAGCCGTGCATCAGGCAGCCCAACCGGCCAAACACGTGCGCCAAGGCGACGCTGGGCGCCAGCACATCCGCCAGCTTCCACAGCGGCATCTTCTTCAAGCGCACATAAACGATCAGGCAAAGCGACGCGCCAATCAACCCGCCGTAAAAGACCAGGCCGCCTTTCTGGATCATGAAGATTTCCCAAATGGGCTGCCGGGCGAAGTCATCCTGCCAATACGAAATCACATACAACAACCGCGACCCAACAATGGCCCCGCCGAGCAGCCAGGGCCCGAGGTCCATGATCTTTTCCGGCGCGAAATTGTCCCGGAGCCCGCGCCGGCTGGCGGTCCACAGGCCCAAAATAAATCCCGTCACCACCAGTACTCCATACCAGTGGATGGTCAACGGTCCAAACTGCAATGCCACATCGCGCATGACCCGGCTACGTTAGCGTGGAAACGCCATGTCTGTCGAAAGGTTTTGTTGCCGGTGGTGGAATGGCTATGGCTGATTTTTCATTTAGGTAACCATGAGGAATGGCAGACGGTTACAAGCG
>JBAXGN010000341.1 GCA_037139415.1 Verrucomicrobiota bacterium
TCGCCGACTTCCCAGTCGGCAGACCGTTTGGCATTTCCCAACGCTTGCGAATTTTCAACCCTTCGCAGGTTAGGAAACCTGCGACACAGCAGACTTGGAAATCTGCGGTACAAAACGCAACGGCAAGCCTCCCCCATAGCGGCTTCCCAGCCCCCCCCCTCATTCCGCAATCCCCATTCCCCATTCCCCATTCCCCAATCCGCAATGGAAGGTTCCTTCCCCGTACCGCAGGTTTCCTAACCTGCTGTGTCGCCGACTTCCCAGTCGGCAGACCGTTTGGCATTTCCCAACGCTTGCGAATTTTCAACCCTTCGCAGGTTAGGAAACCTGCGACACAGCAGACTTGGAAGTCTGCGGTACAAAACGCAGCGGCAAGCCTCCCCCATAGCGGCTTCCCAGCCCCCCCCCTCATTCCGCACTCCGCATTCCGCACTCCGAAATCCGCATTCCGCATTCAAAGGTTCCGCATTACAGTCGTCCGGGTGGCACCCGAATCACCTTCACTTTGGGATGTTGTTTCTGTCGGAGCCCGGCCGCCTCAATCGGTCCCGTGCCTTTGGTGGCGCGGGCAATAAACTCCATCTGGCTGCGGCATGACGGTTCGCCTGGCGACAGCACCGGGCGCCGGTAACTGCCATCCGCTTGAAGTACATTGACTTTTTGATTGTCGCGCAATGGCAGCTCCAAAAACTCATTGCGAATGATGTCCCGCAAGTTCCCGTCTTCAATGGGGAAAACCACTTCAATGCGCCGGAAGAAATTGCGCGGCATCCAATCCGCACTGCCGAGATACATCACCGGCTGGCAGGCATTTTCAAAGTAGAAAATGCGGCTGTGCTCCAAAAAACGGTCCACAATGCTGCGCACCGTAATAGTCTCACTTAGCCCTGCCACCCCTGGTCGCAAACAGCAGATGCCCCGCACAATCAGGTCCACCTTGACGCCCGCCTGCGAGGCCTCATACAAAGCGTCAATGACTTGCTCATCCACCAGGGAGTTCATCTTCGCAATAATGCGGGCCGGCAAACCCGCCCGGGCATTGTCCGTCTCACGAACGATGTACGCCAACATGCGCGTGTGCAACTCAAACGGTGCCAACAACAACTTGTTCATGCCTTGGAACTGGCAAATACCCGTGAGCAAGTTAAACAGGTTCGTGGCATCTTCGCCCATATCGGGACGGGCCGTGAACAGGCTGATATCCGTGTAAATGCGGGCGGTGCTGGCATTATAGTTGCCGGTACCCAGGTGCAAGTACCGCCGGATGCCCTCCTCCTCATCGCGCACCACCAGCGTGACTTTGGCGTGAATCTTGTAGCCCACCAAACCGTAGGTCACATGCACCCCGGCCTCTTCCAGGCGCTTGGCCCAGGCGACGTTATTGGCCTCGTCAAATCGCGCCTTCAGTTCCACCACCGCCGTCACCTGTTTGCCGTTGCGGGCCGCCTCCATCAGGGCGCCAACGATGCGCGGATCACCCCCGGTGCGGTAGAGGGTCTGTTTGATGGCCAACACCTTGGCATCCGCCGCCGCCTGTTGCAGAAATTGCACAACGGTATCAAACGAATCGTAGGGATGATGCAAAAGAATGTCTTTTTGCCGGATCAGTGCGAACAAATCATCCTGCCCGCGCACCATGGCGGACACGGGCGGCAGGAACGGAGGATCACGCAACTCCGGCGCGTGGTTTTCCTCCACGATCGCCAACATGCGGGAAGGATTCAGTGGCCCGTCCACGATGTACAAATCCTCTTCGGCCAAGCCCAACTCGCCGAGTAATTTCTGGCGCACTACCGGCGGACAGCCATGCTCCACCGTCAAACGGACGGCGTCGCCCTTGCGCCGGCGGTGCAATTCATTTTCCACCGCCTTCAAGAGATTGGCGGCATCGTCCTCGTCAATGTACAACTCACTATTGCGCAACACGCGCAAATGCCAATGCCCCAGGATTTTGGTGCCCGGAAGCAGGGCGTGCAGATAGTACCCGATGATCGAGCCGAGCGGCACATAATCCTGGCGCAGATCCGCCCGTGGCAACCGCAACAACCGCGGTAAAATCACGGGCACCTGCACCACCACCAACCGCTCCTGCGCCCGGCCATTCAGAGTCGTCTCGCCCCGCACAATGATATTCAGGGCGCGATTATGGAGATGCGGAAAAGGATGGGCGGGATCCACCGCCAACGGGGTGATCACGGGATGCACCTGGCTGCGATAAAACCGATCCACAAAGGCCAGGTCCGGTTTGTTTAATTCCCGGACCTTAAGGAAGCGGATGCCATGTTCAGCCATGGCTGGCAATAACTGTTCCCGCCAGCAACGAAATTGTTGTTCGCTCATCCGGCGCACCCGCCGGGTGATGGCTTGCAGTAACTCCACCGGGGTCAATCCATCCACCGTTCGCTCGGAAACCCCGCTTTCAATCCGCTGCTTGATCCCGGCCACGCGCACTTCAAAAAACTCATCCAGATTGGAACTGGTGATCGCAAAAAATTTAATCCGCTCCAGCAGCGGCACTTTAGGATCCAATGCCTCATTGAGCACCCGCTGGTTGAACTCCAACCAGCTTAGCTCGCGATTCAAGTAGCGAGCTGCCTCAGCCTGTTTTGCCGCAATCGTCATAACGGGCGCGAGTATAAGGCATTCCCCGCTGATTAGCCAGTTACAAAAATGTGTCGCCAAACGCGCCTTGTTCACCGCCTTTGGAGCCCATCCATGCCTACCCGATGACGAATCCACTACTCCTTCAGGAAACCTGATTCTCCTCCAACTTACCCGAGTAAAACTCGGGAAGTGCAAAAATATGAAAAATTAATTTGCATGACGCCTGCCACTTAGGTAGGCTGGTTGTTCCTAGGTGATCGCGGGGTGGAGCAGCCTGGTAGCTCGTCAGGCTCATAACCTGAAGGTCCTGGGTTCAAATCCCAGCCCCGCAACCA
>JBAXGN010000342.1 GCA_037139415.1 Verrucomicrobiota bacterium
CCCACGGATAAAAAAATCACCGAAAACAGTTGCAAAAATTAACACCGTTGCTGGGCTAATGGACGGAACCCCGTTGGGGTTCTCAGAATGAGCCGCCGATGGCGGCTGAGTCATGAAAGGAAAAAAATATGCACAATCTCTATCCTGTCATTCGCCGGAAGCGGCGACCGCTGATGCCGCCCAACGCTGCGCCAGCAGCGCCAGAAATGCCGGGCAGCCGGCTGCCTCAGGCGGACGCAGCAGCGCCGGTACTGGTGCAACCCCCTCCGGTGCTAAGTGCCGGTAAGAAAGGCAAGCGCAATGAAACTCCGAATGGCAAAAAGTAAGGGGCGCATTGTTATTCCGGTGCGCAGTGCTGCCCCAGCACTGGAGCGACGCATGGTGCCTGGGTTTATGATCCGGGGGCGGCGCGGGGTGGTCGCCCAGGAGACGGTGCAGGCGATCCTGCCCAATCATGTGGGCGGGCTGATGCTTTGGCTGGACGCGGGGGCGGGAGCCATGAAGTGTTGGCAGCCGGCGGCCCCTGCGGGGAATGGCTACATTGAATATGGCGTTGGCTCCGAATATTCGGCGGCGGGGTATCTGCACGTCATCCGGATTTACCCGTACCAGATGCGGAATGGGCAAAAGTATTTCTCGCCCAATTATGCGGAGGTGACCGTCCAGGATGACTATTCCTCCAATTATTACACGGTGCATTGGAGCTGGGATGCGGTGCCTGGGGCGGATGGGTATCGGGTCATGAAATATTGCAGCAGTGGCAGCCCCAATTATGACTATGCCGTGGATGTGGCGGTGTGCGAGTTGGTGGATGGTTCCATGAGCACCTTCAGCTATGAGACCTCGGTGGAGCCCGTGAGTGGCGCCGACCCGGCGGGGGATACGGACCTGGTGGGCATCTGGCAGGATCAGAGCGGGCTGAACCATCATGCCGTGCAAAGTAATCCGACGAGAATGCCGGTACTAGCGGTGAATGTGCTGAACGGGAAACCGGTGATGCGTTTCGACGCCGCGGATGATGGCATGTGGACGAATGCGGGGCTGGCCGTGCCGTTGACGGCGTTCGTGGTGTATTGCGGGAATGCGACCGATAGCAATGCGTATCGGGCGGTGCAAGGGGCGGCGAATTGGATGCTGGGGCCGTACGGCGCGAAGTATGACTTTTATGCCGGGGGCTCGTTTACGAGTGGACCGCCGTTGGTGCCGGGTGCGTTTGTGCTCCAGACGGGATGGCAGGACACTGGCGTGTCGCGGAACTATGTGAACGGGGTGCTGGTGGGGCAGTATGCCGGCGCGGGTGCGCCAGGGAATATTTGCCTGGGGGCTGGTGGCGCGTATGCGGAAGGGCTCAACGGGGACATTGCCGAGGTGCTGGTTTACAACTGGGCGCTGGATGATTCGTTCCGGGCGGGTATCGAGCAGTATCTGCGGGAGAAATATCAACTGACCTAAGTTATGGCCTTAACCTTAACCAAAGAGGATGGAACCGGAAAATATGACAGCAATAGTTACGCTGACGTGGCCGATGGTGATGCTTACCATGAGGGACATCTATACGGGACTGCCTGGACGGGGGCGACGGAGGAACAAAAGGCGGTGGCCCTGGTTATGGCTACGCGGTTGATTGACGTGGAATTCCAGTTCAACGGCGGGCGCGTCAAAACGGAACAGGCGTTGCAGTGGCCACGGGCGGAGTGTCCCGATCCGGACCGGGTGACTGCCAGGGTGGCGCCACTGCGGTGGATTCGTGATGATTACCTGGCTTTCGACCGGGTGCCCAAGGCCGTGGTGGACGCTGCCTGCGAATTGGCGCGGGAGCTGCTGGTGATGGATCGGACGGCTGCGCCGCCAGGGGAAGGGGTATTGAAGCAACACAACGCGGATTTCAGCGAGACGACCTACAGCAAGACTGATACCCGGCAAATCATTCCCGCGCTGGTGCGGACGATGCTCGGGAAATATGGGGCGCTGCTGAGTGGCGGAAGCGGGGCGGTACGACTGGTGAGGGTTTAACATGACTAACTCTATGAACGAACTCGTGCAATTGACGAACCAAGCGGCCACGCAAAATGACCGGTGGTTGTTCGTGGCCAGCCTGGTGGTGTTCGGCATTTTCGCGGCGAGCGTGATGCGGTACTTCGTGCGCCAGCATGAGCGGCTGATTGATGACCACAAGCAGGCGCGGGACTCGTACCAGGAGAGTTTGCGGGGGATGGTGACGGAACAGAGCGCGGCCAATGCGAAGCTGATCACGTGCCTGGAAAGTAATACGCGGGTTTTGGAAGAGTGCCGGGATGAACTGCGGTCCTCCCGAATGGAAAGGAGTCGAGCATGAAACGAATCGTCATTTTAATTACTTCCGCCGGGCTGACGCTGGCGGCCGGGTGTGCGCGGTTCAGCACGACGCAAACGGATACGAGTTATGAAAATGGACGACCAGCCAGGGAGATCACCACGCACGCCACGGCCAGCACGATCTTCGCGGGGAAATCGGTGCTCGCGAATTGGAAGGCGAGCCAGACCGATAAGACCCAAGGGGCGAGTGTCGGGAACCTGAGCTAGGAGAGCAACGCCGGAACCAACTTGAATTCGCTCGTGGAATCAGCAGTGGGGGCGGCAGTGAGGGCAGCGGTGAGGCCGTAAAATAGGGAAAAATGGCCGCTGTGTGTGTGTGTGTGTTTGTGTATGTGTTTGTTTTTGACCGTCATTTTTCACGTTGTTCGCCATGTTTCAAGGGATTTGGATGAAGATGGTAAAAAAGGGGAAATGACCAAAAAAGCCCACAAAAAAGGCCCTGAAACTTGCATCTCAGGGCCGTAAATTGGTTGCGGGGCTGGGATTTGAACCCAGGACCTTCAGGTTATGAGCCTGACGAGC
>JBAXGN010000343.1 GCA_037139415.1 Verrucomicrobiota bacterium
GGTGAATTTGACCGCGTTGCTGACGAGGTTCAGCAGCACCTGATAGAGACGCTCGCGGTCGCCCTCAACAGTTTCATCAGCGCCTGGGGCGAACAGTGCCACCAAATCAAGATTCTTTTTCCCAACCTTGCCGGCGACCAAGTCGAGCACCGTTTCCACGCAGGCGCGGGGGGGAAACGGCTTGGCTTCAAATTCCAGCTTGTCCGATTCCAGCTTGGCGAAATTAAGAATGTCATTGAGCAGGGTAAGGCAAGACTTGCTGCTTTGATGAATAACCTGCACCATCTGCCGCTGCTGGTCCGCCAACCCGCTTTCCAACACCATTTCCGAGGTGGCCAGGATTCCATTTATCGGATTACGGATTTCATGGCTTATGCGGGCGATGAAATCCGCCCGGTTTCTCGCCTCGTTCTCGGCAACCACTGCCCGGAGAATATGCTCGCAAGGCCGGGTATGCTCACACCGCACTGCGTTTCTCACCTCCTCCTCAACCGCGCGCGTTGGAAGGATATTTTTGCAAAACAAAGCCTGGTCATAAACCTTCACGTTTCTCGCCCTTTCCCCGGCGGTGGCCACTCGCAAAACGGCTGTGACCCGGGCGCGCAACTCCATGGGGTGATACGGTTTGATGATGTAATCCGTGGCTCCCAGCCCAAAAAGGCGGATTTTCTCTTCCATGCGATCGTCACCGGTCAAAATGATGACCGGCAGCAATGCCCGGCGCAGGTCACCCCGGATAGTCCGCAATACCTCGCCCCCATCTGTGTCAGGGAGCCTAAGGTCCAGAATCACGGCCTCAAACTTTACCCGACCGAGGCGCTCCAACCCCTCAGCGCCAGTCATCGCTTGTGTCAATGCAATCTGATCCGCTTCAAAAAGGGCCTGCAGGATGCCTCCCAATCCTTGCTGATCATCAATCAACAACACTTGATTTTGATTCATTTTCACGCCGTGAACACACTGCGACAGACCAAGACCGTTCCAAAAGAGCCAAGGAAGCATCAACCCGCATGAAAGAAGGCCCGCCGGGAACAAACTTATCTTTTGCTTGAAAACCAAGTTGTTCAGGTAACAACCTGATCAAGCAGGCTGCGCATAACATGGCCTTCCATGCACCCATTCGCACTTCTTTCTCTCAGCGAGAGACGGTCTCCTGCACTGGCTGAGTTCAAAAAGCAATCGCGCCTGGCAATCTTGCATCAACCGTATGAACGATAACAGTAATTCAACTTGATGCAACCAAAAACCAGTGGCGTGTTTTTACAATCGTTCATCCTCAATGCTGGAAATTCGCGCTTACCCCGGATCGGCCGCTTCCGCTTCAACCTGAGTTACATGTCTGCCCCCCTCGTGGGGGATTCGGGCTAAAAATACGTCGAACAGTTTGGCGTAACCTGTTATCCAAAATATCCCGGTCACCCGCCGGAAAAATATAACGATCTATGGAATTTTCTCGTCAAACGGCGGCAGCCGATGCCAGAATAATTCAAAACATAAATATACGATGAAAACCGGACATTATCTTGGATGGCTGTGTGCGTTGTTATCGTTTTCTCCTTTGCTTCCAACGGCAGGAACGTCGGCCGAAATGGCCCCGGCACAAAGCCGCCTGGGCATGAACCTGGCCGGACCGGCGGATTGGAGCACGGAATACGCCTATGCCGACCTATTCCATCTCTCCCGCAAATGGATCAGCCAGCGCAAGGGAACTGCCTGGGGCAAGGGACCGGAATTGGAACGTGATGCCAATGGCTGGGTGACGAAACTCGAACCAGACTGTTGGGCGGAAACGTTAATGCTCACGGGTAACAACGGTCATGCCCCTGCCGGCGATTACGTCTGCCTGTACGAAGGCGATGGCGAAATTGATTTTGGCCCGCCCGGCAAAGTGACCACGCGCGAACCCGGGCGCCTCGTCGTCAACGTGGACACCCACAAGGGCGACATCCATCTCATGGTGCGCCGGACCAACCCTCAAAATCATGTGCGCAACATCCGCTTGATCATCCCTGGCTGCGAGGCCACGTATAAAACCGATCCGTTCAATCCCGCCTTTCTGCAACGCTGGCGCGAATTCAACACCTTCCGCTTCATGGATTGGATGCACTCCAACGGGTCCAAACAAAAGGAATGGGCGGATCGTCCCACGCCGGAATATTGCAACTACACGGAACACGGCGTGCCGGTCGAGGTGATGGTGGACCTTTGCAACCGGCTCAAAATCAATCCCTGGTTCTGCCTGCCGCATCTGGCCAGCGATGATTACGTGCGGCAATTCGCCAAACTGGTGAAGTCTCGGCTGGATCCCGCACTGAAGGTTCACATCGAGTATTCCAACGAGGTCTGGAATAGCATGTTCGAGCAACACCGTTATGCCGAGACCCGCGCACGTGAGTTGGGGTTGGGCCCCAAGGACCGACCGTGGGAAGGCGCCGGTATGTTTTACAGCCAGCGTTCACAGGAAATCTTCAAAATTTTGGAAGACATCTTTGGCGGCAAAGACCGTCTCGTACGGATCATTGCCTGGCAGGCGGCCGGCGGCAGTTACTGGCTGGACAAAATCGTGCTCGCGCACAACGAGACCTACAAACACGCCGATGCCCTGGCCATCGCGCCGTATGTCACGTTCTGCATTCCAGCCAAAAGCAACAAGAACGGCCTGAGCGCCGATCAAGTCGCCCAATGGACCGTGGATCAACTCCTAGCAGCCTGTCGGACTTAGAAAAGCAGTTTTTTTAAGAAGCCCGGACATA
>JBAXGN010000344.1 GCA_037139415.1 Verrucomicrobiota bacterium
TCGATCTTCGCCAAATTCAGAAGTTTTCCGACAAGCGGGCGTGGTTCAGGAATGCGCCCCAGCATGGGTTTTCCATCGATCTGCAAGTCTGTCAGGCAGAGAGTGGAGAGTTCATGCATCGCCTCTTCTATCTTCAATTCGACGGTCTGCCAAAGCCTGGCCAGTTGATGCACGATCAGATAGGACAACATCACCACCAGCGCATGTCCTCGGGTTCTCGACTCCAACTGCACATAGACCGGACGCATCTCCAACAGGCCGGTCTTGCTGGTGCGGAACGCCCACTCGACCTGCGCAAGATCCTTGTACCGGGCATTGACCATTTCTTTGCTAATCCGTTTCGCCGGCAAGTCCGTCTTCAGGACATAACAACCGTCCAGTTCGCCTGCCTCCGTCATCGCGTCCGTATCCACGGTCAGAAACAATTCCCTGTTTTTTTCTTCCAGTCGAACGAATGGTCCTATCTTCAGGCGCTGCGCCCTCTGTTGAACAGCGCTCAGGGCAACCGCCGTCTTCGATTTCGGATGCGCCTTCAGGTACTCGTTCTTTTTGACAACGTACGCTTGGACGGCCGCAAGCTTGGAAGTTCTTGAAGCAAGCATCTCTTGGGCTCGCACAGGATTCCTTCGTAAAATATACCGTAGGCCTTCATCCGGGAACACCTCAGCCAGTTCATTGTCGAACAACTCCATTTCGATGATGCCGGTGTTCAGCAAGGATTCGATCTGGGGTTTTGTGATGGCGGTAATGTAATGAAAGCCCTGCCCACGAAGATCCTCAACCTGTTTTCACTAGCATCCCATAGGCTTCTCCACGGGCAAGTGGAAAAGCGCTGACCGGGCGGTTGTTCGCCTGTAGTCTACAGGCGCATGAAAAACAAAACACCTCGGCGCCGCCAAGCGCCTCGTACCCGTGAGGGTAAACCGTCCCGGTCAGCAAAGAGTAAGCATACTGTCTTCCGGCAGGCGTGCAACTTGATTCCGGAGCACATGATTCCTCAATTGGCGCGCGATCACAAGATCGACGCCCGAAAGTTTTCAGAAGTCAGTCATGTGCTGGCATTGATATACACCCATGCCGCGCACACCTTGAGCTTGAACGAGACCTGCGACGCACTGGCTTTGCACGAGGCGGAGTTCTTGCGCATTCGTGGCGCGACTCCACCCGTCCGCAACACATTCTCGAATGCCAATCGCACCCGTGATCCTGCTTTGGCAGAAGCGCTGTATTGGAAACTTTTTTCCCATCTGCAGGAAATCTGTCCGGGGTTTACCCAGTACAGAAAGCACGCTGGGTTCATCTTCCGCCTCAAGCGCGAGATCTTTGCGATAGATTCGACCACGTTGAAACTCACCTTGGCCAGCATTGATTGGGCACGCCACCGCCGGAAGAAAGCCGCCGCCAAGTGCCATATGCGGTTAAATATCGGCACGTTTTTGCCGACATTTGCTGTTGTGGAAGACGCCGCCCATCATGACTCCGTACGTGCCGACGTACTGTGCGCCGGCATGGTGACAGGCGATGTGCTGTTGGCAGACCGCGCCTATGTGGACTTGGATTTCCTCGCCAGTCTGAACGCGCGTGGCGTATTTTTCGTTTTGCGTCCCAAGTGCAACATGCTCTTCGACACCGTCAAAAACCTGCCGTGTTCGGGGAAGATCCTTCGAGACGAATTGGTCCGCCCGGCGGGTGTGGACACCGTCAAGAAGTACACCGCCAGCTTGCGTCGGGTAACCGCCCTGGTGGAAGTGGACGGAAAAGAGCGCGAGATGACATTCATCACAAACAACACCGCGTGGAGTGCGCGCACCATCGCCGAACTCTACCGTGCGCGATGGAGTATCGAGTTGTTCTTCAAGGAGCTCAAACAGACGCTGCAACTGAGCGACTTTATCGGCACCAATGAGAAGGCCGTCAAGTGGCAGGTCTGGACGGGACTGATCACGCATTTGCTCTTACGGTTTCTACGCCATGTCTCGCGCTGGGGCCACAGCTTTTCGCGCTTAGCCGGCCTCGTGCGTAGCGCCCTGTGGGTCAAAACCTGCCTGCTTGAACTGCTGCGTTGCTATGGGACAGAAGGTGCCCCCCACCGGCCTGTACTTTCCGCAAAAGACCCGTATTTGCCAGGATTTGCTAAGTTCTGCAGTTCGCCTATGGGACAGCACGTTTAATTTATCGATGAAAAGAGGCTGTTTTTACAGTGCCCCGGTAAAATTCCAGCACACGCATCCTAGCGACGGCGCGGCCGTCAGCAAAAATCCCCTGTAAAGTCGAGGGGAGCGCGTAGTATTATGCTGTCCGTGGCTCGCCTATGGGATGTTAGTGAATGCAAGAACAACCAACGCCTAATCGCTGATGCCGTTGATCAGTGGGCGCTGGAACAGAACAAGCCGGGAACTGCGGCTTTGCCTGCCAGCACAGTACTCGCTCCGTATATTAAGGGCGGTTGGCCACTATGCCTAGTTGGTGAAACTTACACTCTCAGCGGCACGGTTGCGGCCGGCACGAATATTTGCAGCGTTGCTGCCCACAACTAATAAAGAATAGCGAACATAGCTAATCTTATAAAACCAACCCCCGGGGGCAACCCCGGGGTTCTTTGTTGGCTTCTTCCGGGATTAGAGTACGTTAAGTAATAGTGTAGCCGCAGGAGGCAAACCAATGGGCGGCGTCTTGTGCTGTGACTGATCGCAGGGCCTTCGCAATGGCTGCAAGCAAGGTT
>JBAXGN010000345.1 GCA_037139415.1 Verrucomicrobiota bacterium
CAAAAAACCCAGTAAATACGCTGTATTTGCCTTACCCCTTCGGATTGAGGGACTCCAATCCCCCACTGGATTGGGCGGCGGCGGCGGGGGGCGGTGCTCCAGCCTATTTTGCGGCTGGCGCTGCGGTCGGCTTGGGCTTGGTGGTCATTTCAAAATCATCGGTGCGGAAGGGCGTCACCGGCAATCCGTCCTTGCTGGCCAGGTTGCACACCGGGTTATCCGCCCAGGCATAACGCACGGCCACCGGCTTGGGGACTTGCTCGCAAGAAACCTCAACTTTATCATTGCCCTGAATCACGCCTTTGGCCCAGCGCCATACCTTATCCTCGCCACAAACGGCAAAACCAATCGCCTCATTCACATCAAACGGCCGCAGGCTGCTGCCGAAACAATCGAACGTGATGAGCGCTTTATTGCCGTTGAACTCGACCGTCTTGAATTCCGGGCTGCGATAGGGGAATTTCATCCCGTAATCCTTGACCAATGCCCAGCGTACCAACCGCGAGGCCACACTGTATTTGTTTTTTGGATGAATGTCTTTGCCTTCGCCCAGATCAATAATAACGGCTTGGCCGGTGTTGGGGAGTTTCATGGTCTTGGTTTGCGTTTCCCGCAACTCTGCCCAAGCACTTTCAGCCGGCTCCGGCTTCTCGGACATGAAATCCGCGAGCTGCACCCAGTAGAACGGAAAATCGCCTTGGTTCCACTCTTTGCGCCATTGCTCGATCATGAAGGGGAACAATTCAAGGTGCTCATAAGCCCGCCCGGCGTTCGATTCGCCCTGGTACCAGATGACGCCTTTGATGCCGTAGCCCAGGGTGGGATACATCACGCCGCAGAAAATATTACCGGGCCGGGCGTTGCCATTCAGCCAGTCTCGCGGAGACCGGGGCTGGCGCGGGGGTGTCTTGCTCTCCGCCTTTGCCTTGGCCGCGTTTTCTTTCCATTTGGCCAGTTGCACTTCGTAATCCGCTTTGGCCTTGTCGGTTTGCATCAGCGCTTCATTTTTCACCGTGTTTTCCATCAGCAGCTTGAAACGGGGATCCTTTTCCAGTGATTCACGGCGCACCCAAGCCTCGGCGGCGGAACCGCCCCACGCATTATCAATCAAGCCGACGGGTATACCCAGAATCCGGTGCAGATATCGGCCATAGAAGAAACCCACCGCGCTGAATCCGATGGCTGATTCCGCCGTCGAAGCCTTCCATTGGCCTTTGAAATCCTTCTGCAGTTCCTGCGTGCCGACCTGGGGCACCTTGATGAGACGGAGTTGCGGTAGATTTGAGGCGGCGGCTTCAATGTCGCCATTCCAATCCCCGCCCAGCGTGAAGCCCATGTTCGATTGGCCCGAGCACATCCACACCTCGCCCACCAGCACATCTTCAATCACCTTCTTCTCGCTGCCGGTAATGGTCAGCGTCTGCGGGGTCGCATTGGCGGAGATGGGGTCCAGCTTCACGGTCCACTTACCGTCCTGGCCAGCCTGGGCGGACTTGGTCTGGTCGCCGAACGTCACCGTGACGGTGGCACCCGGCGTGTCCCAACCCCAGATGGGATTGGCCTGCTTCTGTTGCAGCACCATGTGGTCGCTGATGATGGCGGGCAACTTCAATTCCGCGCGTAGTCCCGGCACCAGTGCGAAGCTCAATGCCAGCAACAAAGCCAGCTTGCCTGCGTGCGAACCAGCATCGTTAAATGCTCTGGCCACCAGTAACTTCAAAGGAGTGTTATTCATAGTTTTCCTGATGCTAAGAAATCGGAAGGGGGAGTCGAGCTAAAAATACAACCAGTCTCCACACCGCATTGATACACGCCTCAATGATTAATCTTGCCCTTTGGGGATGCAGGCAGGTGTTACGGTACCACGACCGGAACGTCCCGGTAAGGATCGCGGATGGCCCACAGGTTTTTGGGCGCAAGACTGAGCCCGCACCGCAGCCAGCGGGCGCCGCCATCGGCAAACAGGTAATCAGCGCCGCCACTCCGGGTCTGTCCGGCTCCCTGACCATGGCGGGTCTGGTCAATCACCCGGAGATCATCGAGGCTGATCATGTCCACGTAGAAATCCGATTCGTCCGGGTTTTTCTCTCCGATAGTGATGGTGTCCGAGGGATAAATGAACTCGGATTCGTTCATCTCCACGAGGGTGGGAAACGGTGGCGAGGCGTTCATGAGATAGTCATCCCAGCCGTTCATGATATAACTGCGGGGCATGGCATCGGGCCGCAAGTTGTAAGCCTGGGCCAGGGTGGCTGACAGGGGATCGGGTTTATCGGTGGCACACAGCAGCAGGCGGAAGTCCTGATAATAATTTGCCATGAGATTCGGCCAGCGATTCGTCATCCGGTTGGGCGGCAACATGCCAATGTTATCATCCCCATACATCACCAGGGCGGTGCCGAGTTGCTTCAGGTTATTCAGGCATTGAGTGCGGCGCGCCATCTCCTTGGCGCGCGCCAGGGCTGGCAGCAGCAGCCCGGCCAGGATGGCGATGATGGCGATGACGACCAGCAGTTCGATCAGCGTAAAGGCGCACCGTCCCCGCGGTCGCGGGATATCCGGGACCAATCTCTCTGGCCGTGAATTTGAACCAGGCATACAACGGATGCTGATCCTGTCTGTGTACCAGCCAAACACCAGTCTGTCAAACCACCAGTGCCCCTAAAATATGGCTGATTTTTCATTTAGGTAACCATGAGGAATGGCAGACGGTTACAAGC
>JBAXGN010000346.1 GCA_037139415.1 Verrucomicrobiota bacterium
TCTGTGCCGCGTCAATCGTTGTCCCGCAGCCGCAAAAAGGATCAAGCACCACGTCGCCGGGGTTGCTGCTGGCGCTGATAACACGCTCAAGCAAGGCGACGGGTTTCTGGGTAGGGTAACCGAGTGCCTCGTTGCCAGCAGCCTGGGGGATGTTCCAGCAGTTAGTGACCGTTCTGCCTTTGGAGTCATGCAGATACTTTTTATATTGCGGCACGGCCCCCGGCTTGAGTTGAACGACAACGCCATCCTTGTACGCCTTTTTCATGCGTTCCTTCGTCCAACGCCAAACGCGGGTGACACCCAAAAACTCGTATGTCAGATTCGGGCGATTGTCGTTGGGATTCAGCAACGGCAGGAGACGGTAACGGCCTTGTTTATCCTCATACTTATAGGCCGATTCGACGTAATCAGGGTCATGCTCCTCGTAGGGTTGGTGATAAACGCATTTATCAGATTTGGAATAACGCAGGATTGTATCTGTACACGTTGGAAAGTTGATGGAGATGTGACTTTTCGGATTGGAGCGTATCCAGATAATTTCATTGCGGTAGCAATCGAAGCCCAACACCGCATCGAGCAGGAGCTTTAGATAATGAGAGGCGGTGGGGTCGCAATGGAGATAGAGGGAGCCGGTGGACTTGAGAACACGGCGGAGTTCGACGAGGCGCGGGGCCATCATGGCCAGATACGCCATCATGTCGTTTTGGCCAAGGAACGTGCGGAAGGCCTGCATGACTTCGCTGACTTTGCCCGGCCGGGTGACGAGTTCCTGATAGGTGCGCTCGCTCTCGGTGTTCCAATGCCAGGTGTCTTCAAAGGCGCGGATTTGGCTGGCGGCGGCGGTGCCGTCCTTTTCCTGGAAGAAGGCGTTGTACGTCTGCGCGGAGTTGAACGGTGGATCGAGATAGACCAAATCCACCGACTCGTCCTTGATGTACCGGCGCAAAATATCGAGGTTGTCGCCGTAGAACAACGTGTTTTCCATGCGGGGAGAATGCGCTGCAACCGGGTTATTTGACAACTGAAAAACGCGCCGGAATAAAAACAAAAGCCCCGGAACCTGAAGTTCCGGGGTTGGGCAGCAACGTGCTGCTAAACTGTTTTACGCCGACCGGCGCAAGGCCAGGATCAAGCCATTGATGGTATTAAACATCGTGCCCAACTCCCAGGCCGTCGCGGGATCGCTCAGGGTCCAGTCCATCGTGGCCACGCCGTTGCTGTTGCCGCTGCTGTTGGCAAGGAGGGCCGCGCTGAGGTTGTTCATGGCGTCTGCCAAATTCTGCGCGCTGATTTCTCCCATCGGCCCTTGCTGGCCGGGCTGGCCGTCATTGCCGGGAATGCCTTGGGGGCCGGGCGGACCAGCGGGGAGGGCGGCGATTTGCGCCCGCAGTTCATCCACCTCCGCCTTGAGGGCGTTGAATTGGGCGCGAAACATGGCGCCGGTGAGTTCCGCATGGTCGTCGGGGACATTGGGATCAAATGGCATAACACGGATGGGTTGATAAAGTTATCCCGCGTAGGTGAGGGAGACAATATCGCTGTCCAAACCGATTTCGTCGTCGCCGATCAGGCCACGGGCCATGTATTCGCGGACTTCGGGGACGCCGGGCTGGGCCAGCGGGCCGGTGTCGAAGTACGGGGAATCGGTGTCCACGCCGATGCGTTTAAAGTTGGCAGTGCCGCGCAGGCGCATGTAGATGGCGAGGCCGTCCACGCCCAGTTTCTCGAAGGCAATCTGGATGCGACCGGCTTCGATGGTGACTTTGATGAGGGGTTTGTAAGTGGCCGGTTCAAACGCGACGGGCGCGCCCTTGAGCTTGAGCATGGCTTCGCTGCCGGAGTTGGCGAAACCGGGCAGCGTCTTCCAGTTGCGGACTTTGGCGCGGATTTTGGCGAGGTTGGCGGCCTCGATGTTCTTCTCCACCAGGCGGGCGGCTTTGAGGGCGGTATCCGCCGTGTTGGTGTTGCCCATGTCGGTGAGGATGGCGTCCGCCAGGGCCTTGGTTTCGGTGGCATCCGCCGTGGTGGTGCCGAACCTGGCACCTTCGGCCACAACGTTGTCACTGAGGTTTTTCAACCAGGAGAAGCGTTCATTGCGTTTCGGTGGTATGTAGTCCATATGTTTAACTTTCTCTTTTGGCCGGGGCGTGGGCATTTCAGAAGGCAACGGCAGGTGCGGTGGTTCATCAAGATGATGCCCGTCACCCAGTTTCCATCCGTCATCGAGCCTTATGATTGCTTCTGGCATACCTATGGGCCTCCTGGCCGTGTTTTGTTGTGCTGCGCGGGAATATTTGCCAGAGGTGGATTGGTGTTGGCAAGTATTATTTTTAGGAACTTTCAACCACCACATAGAGAAGGCATCATTGTCTTCTGATTGGGACATAAGTTCCACCCATGGATCATTGGGGCAGCAATTGATCCAAGGAATGCGGGAATGCTTTGCGATCTGGCACCCGCTTCGGGGTGCGCTGGGCTAACTGACGCTGTACCGGAGGTCATGCCCCTTTCCCCTCATGACCACTCCTTCTTTCATCCCGCTCGGGATGACGCACGGAGCCAAATGATGGCGAGAAACCAGAAAAAGCCTAACTCATCCCCGGCAAATCCGTGGTCTGGCCTTTTTTGCCTTTGAAGGCGGGGGCTTTCTTGAAGGTTTCGTCCACGGCAGCAACG
>JBAXGN010000347.1 GCA_037139415.1 Verrucomicrobiota bacterium
TTATTCAAAAACCTGCAAAAAATCCGCATTGTTAAGTCCGACAGGCTGCTAGGCATGGATAATTACGGGTTAACAGTATTCTTGAACGCCCCTCTCGTTCGTTTTTTCGTTGGCCAGTTGATTATCATGACACCGACCATCCCTAAAACGCTCCCGACGGTCAATTGCAAAACAACATGGCGCAAGGTGCCGGCATTAATCTGGCATCCCTTCAGGATGCGCCGTACTTTTTGACAATCGGCATGAAAACATGCCATAATGCCCAGAATAACCGCATAATTACGGCCTATTACGCATGTATGGCTTTCCCATTGGCAATGTGAGGCAATGCAAGGAAAATGACAGTAATTAAAGTTTTATGGCAACTTCTGGCAACTGCTAACGGTTCGCAGTTGGGCAACTGTCAACGGTTGACGGTTGGGCAACTGCCGTATGGGTGCCATCGGGGTCATATCCTGCCCACGGCATAGCTACAGGATGGCCTAGGACTGGTCCTGATACGTGGCGAGGGTCATGACAGCGGACGGGCGTCCGGCGTGGCGTAGGTCGTTTGGTGAACTTGTAGCGGTTACAAGTTGGTGGTGGTGACGGTGCCAGGGTAAAACGAAACGCCCCCCGATTTCTCGAGGGGCGCTCGTCAACCGCCAGGACCATCTACAGGATGGCCAGGGACACAAAACCAACTATCAGGAACCGGAAAGGATCAATTTGCAGGCGTCCGTATTGCCAGGGGCAATCCCGATCATGCATTCAAACGAGCACCGCTCGCCGCGCAAGTTGGGGACAAACCAACTTGTCACCAAAATTTTCATTCCAAGCGCTGGCAGGTCCACCGGCGATGATGTCAGCGACTTTGTTTCGAAGCGGGCAGGCACGCCCACGGCGGCAACCAAGGCGTTGCGGTCGCAGACGGCACCCAGCACGCCGGGCGACGCGGTAAAGTCGGCCTCCCAAATCCCGCCAGGGAAAAGCACGTTCGACCTGTCAGCCAGCAGGGGCCATGACGCCAGATTGGCCATGATGGAACTGTCCAAAATCAAAGCGCGGCTGGCAGATTTCAAACCGGCGACGGCCAGGGACACTTCATTGAGGCCGAACGCGGTTGGCGCAATGGTGCAGAGCGTGCCAAATCCGTTGGCGCTTTTCAGTTGCGCGGCCACCAAATTCCAAAGGGTTTGACTGAATTTTTTGAGGTTCGCCCCCATTAGCCGGGCAATGGTCAGCCCGCCGGATTTGTCGCGGGAGTTTACGCCAAAGATTTGTGCAACGTGCGCGGGTTGTACCCCAAGGGCGTCAACCGTGCTGCCAAAATCGGTTTCAAAATCACTCGGATTGATTTTTGTGGCGGGAGTCTGGGTGACATTCATCACTTCAACCCGCACGCCCGGCGCTTCGGGGTGCAAGTCGGTTGTGGTGCAGCACGCCTCAATAGGCGCGCAAAGAGTTTTCATCTGCTCAATAACGCAACTGCCAAGGTGTTCAACGGTGACGGAATTGGTATTTCCCATAGGTTTTTTTTAGGTTCGATTTTTGTTGGTTCAGATTTTGACGATATGCTCCAGCGCACGGCGCGGAGAAAATGCGTAGTTGTAATTACCGCTGTCTCGGTCGGCACGGGCGCGGATTTTTCGCGCAGCATCGCGAATTTCCCGCCCAGCGTCGGCATTCACGGTTGCGGGCAACCATCGCGATAGACTCTGGTTTTCACTTTCAACTTTTTGGGCCAGTTGCTCGGCAAAGTCCGCCCAGCGTCGCCAGATCGGCACCACCCATTTTTCAACCTGGATGGCGTTAGACTCGCCAACGCTACGCCAGGCCTCCTGTCCGGCCTCGGCGGCCTTGAAAGCGTCATCCCATGACGTCGGCGCCGGTGGAGTCTTGCCAGCCGCAACCTCATTGCGGAATTTTTCCAAGGCTTTCGCATGATTCTTGTGAACAGCATCGCGGCCATTTTCCGCCATAGCATCCCAAACGCGGTCCGCCACGGCCTGCAAATCCTTGGCGCGCGCCTTTTCCTCTTGGGTGAGGGTAAAGCCGATCTCGCTGGTAATGTCCGCCAGCAGGGTTTCCCAGCTTCGGGCCGGTGTTCCAATCGCCTTATCAAGGGCGCTCAGTAATTTTTTGCCAATCTCGTTAGCCATACCAATGGCGCGAAGTTTAATAAATTCCGCTGCCGGTTTCCTAATCCTTTGCTAGTGTAGCTAATTCACGCTTTACGACGTTTAATAATTGCGAGACGCGGCCAGGCGATAGGCGAAGCTTCCGCGCAAGTTGGCGCTGGGTGACGGCGTTGTCATGCAGCAAATGCGCCAGCAGGATCACCCGCCGGCCAACGGCCACGGCAGGCGCTTCACCGGACGCAAGGAAT
The DNA here is from genome assembly GCA_037139415.1 of Verrucomicrobiota bacterium. Taxonomy (NCBI): domain Bacteria; kingdom Pseudomonadati; phylum Verrucomicrobiota; species Verrucomicrobiota bacterium. The sequence continues at coordinate 2,369 of JBAXGN010000347.1, forward strand.
TGAATCACGCGGCGGAATAGTTCCTGCCGGGCGCGCGCGTCGTCACGGTCTTGGGGTTCCTGGGTGCCGTCCATGGCGTCATAATCAAACCCGGTCTGGCCTATCCGGTTCCCATCGTCATCAAATGCGGTGTCATTCACGGCTGGGCTCCTTGGTTATCATTTCGCCCAGACTGGCGCGGCAATCAGCACAGAGCTTGTCAAAGGCGGGTTTCGTTACGCCATAAATCCCGATTTCATCAAGCCCTTTACAGCGCACCGGCATTTCAGAAACCAGCAGGCGTTCAAGGCTGCAAA
>JBAXGN010000348.1 GCA_037139415.1 Verrucomicrobiota bacterium
AAAGTTACGCAATTTTTTGCGCGAACGCAACATTTATCTTTACGAAGTCAAAGTAGATTCCCGTCCATGAGCACAAACTGGGTGAAAATATGATGGCGAGCCAAAAGTAATGCTTCCTTACCGGAACGCAACCAGTGAAAGCATCAAATGTGCCGAAAAGCAAATTCCTATCAGTTATCAGTATCAGTCAAAACAAAATGTCCCCAAAACCATCCTTCCGATTGCGCTTGCTAGCCAGCTCCGTTTCTGTTCCGCGTAGGTGCGCCGCGCGCTTAAAACCCCCAACCCGATTCCGTGACCATATCCGTTCCGCGCTCCGGCACCCGCTGCCCGGACGCACGGCCCTGCCCACACATCCTCCGCTTCGCAACCCCTGCGGGCCGCCAATGCGCCCCAAGGGGGAAACAAGGGCTAATTCGGAACTGCGCGCGAAATAACCCTCGCCTCCAGAGTGAAGACAGCCCACGATACAATTGTCAATTATTTGAAGCATGAGCGTGGTGCCTAACGAAAAAGTTAGCTTTGAGCGAAGGGGCAAAGGGGACTGAGTCTCGGGTTGAACAAGCCCGGTAGGGAGCAGAGAGCAGCGGTGACGGTTATTATAATCGTGTCGCTCCTGACGGAGCTTGATGGGGGGGGTGATGGAAGGTTTTACTATAAACATGCCGCTCCTACGGAGCTGAAGTTAGGGGAAGGATAAACCAACTTGCACTTGCGGTTCTGGCATAAGCGGTTAATGTTTTTTCGCGATGCGAGTTGAAAATATTACTGAAGAGGCGATGGCCAAACTCCGCCAGAAGTATCCGGGATGAGATACGAATTCCATCCGGCAGCGCTGATTGAGTTTTTACCGCAACGCGCCAAGTGAAAGCATCCAATATGCCCAAAGCAAATTCCTATCAGTGCCAACCGCTGAAAGTGAAATACGGAACGCAGGAAGTGGCAGTGCCCACCAAGATCGGCGAGACCTATCGCCTGGACGGCAGCTTGAAGCTGGGGAAATAACCCTTCGGCGAACAGATTCGATATGTTACGGTTTTGCCTTTGCCGGCTTTTCGGCGGCAGCGGTGGTGATTTTCTTATCCAGAAATAGCTTCCATTCCCAGGTTCCCGCCCAAGCATGCTGCCGGGTGCCATCGGCAGCCTTGGTGGAGGTGAGCCCGGTTTTATTGCGGTAAGCCGCCCGGATTCGGTCGTCCGTGATTTGAATGACAAAGAAACCCGCGTCGGTATGGCCATCATTGATGCAGTCCCATTTTTTGGTTTCACCCTCCGGCGCCCATTGGCGTACCCCAGTGGCAGTATGCCCATAGAGGTAGAGCACAATGTTGTAATTCTTGGCAGCCTCATAAACCTCTTTCCAGTCCTGCTTGGTCCACCAATCCGTGTCGAAGCCGCAGTGGCTCATCAGTACCACTGGCCGGCCGCTGGTCCCCACCTTTTCCGCCAGGTCCTTTGTCAGGAAGCTCAGCGATTCCTGCGGGTCGTGCCAGACCGGGGAGTAATGTACCCCCTCCCGTTGCTTGTCCGCCGGGTATAGGTTCAGTTGCACCAGATGCACATCATCCCAATCCCAGGAATAATGCAACCCGTTGCTCGACAGGTTTGAAATAAAGCCTTTCTGAAGGCGGACCTGATTGCGTTTGCGGATCTGTGCCTGCGAACTGAACCCGCTTTTCTCTTTGCCCTCCGGCGGGCCGTCATGGTTTCCCCAACCCTCGAAAACTGGGTACCGTAATGCACCATCGGTGCCATCCAGGCCGAAATCCTTCCGGAAAAACTCATATTGCTCCACGCTGATTTTTCGTGCACCGGATGCTCGGTCGCCATCATCAATCAAATCCCCTAGCACCACCACGCCGCGCGGCAGATGAATGTTAACCCCGCCCAGTTTGTCCGGCCAGGTCACATTGGTGATCCCGTTCATCTCCAGAATGGATGCGTGGTTCAAGTCATTATGGTTCCCTTGTTTATGGTCCGGTTCCCGGTAATGGCAGTCGGAGGTGGAGAGAAATGTGAGGTCGCGGCCAGCCAGGCGCAGGGCGCACAAAAGGCATGCCACCAGTACGGAAGTTTTCGTCAGACTCATACGCGTATTGCCATTATCTACGTCGGGAACATTACTCCCGGGTTGCCCCTGAAGCCAGCCGGAAGATGATGATTCCGCCAAGCGGATCACCGCAACGCAACCACCTAACCCTGACCCGCCCCCCAAGCCAATCCCCAGCCCCAGCGACCAGAACCAAACCCTCGCCCAGACCCGAAGCCTGAAAAAAGGTGGCGAACGTTGATGCTGGACTGGGAAAAGTGCAGCGTAATTTGATCGGAGGGTGGGGTACCCCTGCCATTTTGCGGGTTTTGTGCAGGGTAAAAGGGCTTGAAAATTTGTAACATGCAGAATTGCAATGTAATACAAATTTGCCATTGTCTGCTAATGAGTCAAACCTGTGCAGAGGTGGTCGGTCAGGCATCGGGTATAAAGGGAAAACAGGGTGGAGAGGTGGGGTCGGTTTGTGACTTATTTATGCCAAATTTAAAAATGATTATTAAAACCAGGCCGTTAAAGTCACAAATAGTGTCCACCTCTCCACCCTATACACCTGCACATAAATACCGCTACATATGAACTGGAAAAACCTTGTCCAGTGCGGCTTTTCGTA
>JBAXGN010000349.1 GCA_037139415.1 Verrucomicrobiota bacterium
GGACTTGCACCCGCTGGCCTGTCAAAGATCGAAGGCTGCACCAAAAAAATTGGGAGGCGGAACACGGATGGACGGGAACAACAGGAGGGGAGGAGCCGTACCCGTGAATTTCCCGCACTCAAGGCTTCACAAAGCAAACGCGATCTGGTTAATTAGGTGGCGTGAAGCCCGGTCGTTACATAACCCGTCTGGTGGCAGGGATCGCGGTGTGGTTGTTTTCCGCCACGCCGAGCGATGTGGTTTGTCATGCTGCCGCCATGCCGGAGAATGTCCGACTGCAACCCGCTGCCGCCGCTAACCGCTGTCCCCCGGTGGTTTTCATCAAGCGCAAAGCGGGCGGGTTGCGCGGGACCAATGCGACCATGCACTCGCACATGACCGGCATTGGCTCGTCCATCTGCCTGTACGATCCAGAGCATCCGGAACTGGGTGCCCACACCATCTTTGATGATCCGGCGGGATTCATCTTTGACATGAGCCTGTCGTATGATGCGAAGACGTTGTTGTTCACCTATAAAAAGGAAGTGAGTAAACGCCAGGATTCGTTCCATATTTATGAGATCAAGTTGGATGGCACCGGGTTGCGGCAACTGACCACGGGCCGGTATCACGATTTCAGCCCCGCCTATCTGCCGGATGGCCGGATTGTGTTTAACTCCACACGGGTGGAATCGTACTCACTGTGCCAGGATTTCCTGGCGGCGGCCTTGCACGTCATCAACGCGGATGGCAGCAATCTGCGCCGGTTGGAATACAACACGTTGTGCGATACCACGCCGTATGTGATGGAGGATGGAACCATTCTGTTCGGGCGCTGGGAATACCAGGATAAAAACATTTTCTGTGTGCAAGGGCTATGGACCATCAATCCGGATGGGTCGCGCGTGCAGTTATTCTACGGCAATACGCTCACGGTGCCGAACTCGATCTACGGTGCCAAACAAATCCCCGGCACCAGCAAGGTCATCTGTGTGATGGCGGCGCATCATTTTCCGCCACTGGGCGGCATCGCCATCATTGACCGCTCGCTCGGGATCGAGAGTACTGAGGCAATGACGGTACTGACGCCCGATGTGCCGTATCGCCCCACCAAGGGCAAAACGTGGCGGGACACCAATTGGCGTCCTGGCGATCAGTTTTATCCGTGGTCTTATACTGATCCCTGGCCCATCAATGAGCATCAGTTCCTGGTGGCGTATGGCGGGCCATTGACTGGCGGCCCCGAACGATACCGTCTCTACCTGCTGGATGATCAGGGAAACAAGCAGCCGTTGTACGAGGACCCGAAGACCTCCTGCTATAATCCCATCCCCGTGCAGCCACGCGCTCTGCCGGCCAAGTTGCCCGGTGAACCGCCCATGCAACGTGAGGGCGAAGGACGCTTTTATGTCGTGGATGTTTACCAAGGTTTGGTTGAGCAGGGCGTCCAGCGCGGACAGGTCAAGGCCCTGCGCGTGATGTCCCAAGTACCCAAGAAATACAATACCGAGGGACCGCGCTACAGCGACCATTATCCGGCCATTGGCGAAGGCAGTTACTACGTGAAATACAATTATGGCACAGTGCCCGTGCGGGAAGATGGCTCGGCGTATTTCACGGCTCCGGCGGGCATTGAACTGTATTTTCAGGCGCTGGACGCGGACGGTCGGGAAATTCGACGCATGGGCACCGTCACTCAAATCACCGCTGGGGAAACGCAGAGTTGCATCGGCTGTCATGAGCATCGCTCGCAGGCCCCGCCGCGTGGACCACATGCAGCGAAACTCCTGTCCGGCAAGCCGGATGCCATCCAACCGCCGCCTTGGGGGGCAGGCACGGTGGATTTCGTCAAACAAGTGCAGCCGGTACTCGACCGGTATTGTGTCTCGTGCCACTACGGCTCTGCCCCCAAAGCCAACATTGACCTCTCGGGAGACAAAACCCGATTGTTCAACCTGGCCTTCGAGACGCTGGTCTTCACGCCCGGTCTGGTGGCGCGCTACCACATCAATGGGGGACCGACCGGGAATTTCCCGGCGCTGGGCAGCGGTTCTTATGTCAGCCGGTTGAGCACGTTGATCATGACGAATCATGCAGGTGTCATCATGGATGATGAAAGCCGACGGCGCATTTACACGTGGATTGATGCCAACGTTCCCTATTACGGGACTTGGGATATGACCCGACCGCATACATTTGGGGGCCGCGACACCTGGCTGGGAGAGCATAAACTACCCCTGCCCTGGTTTGCCGATTTCACGCGGGCCTATGCAGCCAGTGGTATCCGGGAGGATATGGAGCGGGTACGCAATCGGGACATCAACCTGACGCATCCCGAATGGAGCCGGGTGTTATTGCGGAACCTGGCGCAATCGGCGGGCGGCCAGATGGCGGATAACCTGGCGGTGTTTCGCACCACCGATGATCCGCGTTACCAGGCAATGCTCCAGGCGATTGAAGCCGGCAAGCTGGCCCTGCTGGCCAAACCGCGCATGGATATGCCCGGAGCCATCCCGATACCCCAGCAACGTGATTTTGGCAGGACCTTTTGATGCCTTTCCACCATGCAATTACACCATTACCAATCAACGAGTGGTTATGTAATTAGAGCCCGTCCCGAAGCAGAATAAGCAATAGCCACTGCGACGGTTGGGATTTT
>JBAXGN010000350.1 GCA_037139415.1 Verrucomicrobiota bacterium
TCCGTCTTCGCCCGGGCTCTGAACTGCGGAAAACGGGGATGAGAACCTATGCATTGAACTAAACCGCTGCGGGTAGTCGTCTTCGCTAGCGACATTCGATCAGGGGAACTCCGCTGGGAAATACTGTAGAAGGCTCGTTCCCGCGAGCCAGACTACAACCTAAGGAGTTCCCCTATGACCGCTCTACACCAGCGGATGATCGAAGACATGCAGTTGCGGGGCCTCGCGGCCACTACACAACGCAGCTATCTCCATTATGTGACCTGTTTCTCCGAGTTCTATGGCCTCGGCCCGGAGCATCTGGACCTGGAAGCCATCCGCCAGTATGCGCTGAGCCTGCTGAACGAGGCACATCTGTCGCCGGAAAGCGTCAACTGCTTTCTGGCGGCGGTCAGGTTCCTCTACCTAGTGACACTGGAGATGCCTTGGCGCGAAGAGGACTTCCCCTCGCGCCAACCCGTACCGGCCAAGGTGCCGACGGTACTGAGTCCGCAGGAAGTGCAGCAGTTTTTCGACGCCATTGCCGGCGTGAAGTATCGCACTATCGTGACGCTTTGTTATGGAGCGGGCTTGCGGATTTCCGAAGCGGTGGCACTCAAAATCGCCGGGATCGACTCGGCTCGTATGGTCCTGCACATCGAAAACGGCAAGGGGAACCGGCCGCGATTGGCCGCCCTCTCGCCCCGCCTGCTGGCGATCCTGCGCGCTTACTATCGCGCGATGCGGCCGCAAGGTCCATGGATGTTCCCGTCGTGGCGGTCCGACTCTCACATCACCCAGGGCTCGGTGCAGCGCGCCTGCCGGGATGCTGTAGAGCAATCGGGTCTGACTAAGCGGGTGAGCCCGCATTCGCTCCGCCACAGCTTCGCCACTCATCTGCTGGAAAATGGCGAAGACATCCGCGTCATCCAAGCCCTGCTCGGTCATCAGCGTATCGAGACCACGGCCGCGTACGCGGCCGTCACGCCGGCCCGCTTGGCCAGGGTCGTTTCGCCTCTCGATCGGCTGAACGCGTCGCCAGCGAAGAAGCCAGGGCGTCCAGCCAAGCGGGCACAGTAGATGAGCCGGCCAGTCCTGGAACTGGCCGACATTTTTCGACAGCACGGCGAGGCATACCGGCAGAGTCACCCGATGGCGCGGCACCAACTCCGATTGATGCGCGCCATCGAGATCTGCCGCACCGCCGCGCTGGGTGGTCATGTCGATGAATGCGGCCAATGCGGCAAGCGCCGCATCAGCTACAACTCCTGCCGCAACCGCCACTGCCCCAAGTGCGGCTCGCTGGCGCGCGCCCGCTGGCTTCACCGGCGGCGCGGCGAATTGTTGCCCGTCAACTACTTCCATGTCGTGTTCACCTTGCCCCACCTGATCGCCGATCTGGCCCTCCAAAACAAGAAGGCGCTCTACGATCTGCTGTTCCAAGTCAGCGCGGAGACGCTGTTGACCATCGCGCGCGACCCTCGCCATCTGGGCGCCGAGCTCGGCTTCTTTGGAATTCTCCATACCTGGGGACAGAACCTGCTCCACCATCCGCACATCCACTACGTGATTCCAGGCGGCGGCATTGGGCCCGATCATGACCGCTGGGTGGCATGCCAGCCTGGGTTCTTCCTGCCCGTTCGTGTGCTGTCGGCCCACTTTCGCAAACATTTCCTCAAAGCTCTGGAAAGGATCTTCCGCCGGGGCCAACTCCAGTTCACCGGAACCCTGGCGCACCTTTCTGACCCCGAGGCCTTCGCCCAGTATCTGGCGCCGTTGCATCACACCGATTGGGTGGTCCACGCCAAGCCTCCGTTTGGCGGTCCGCCCCAAGTGCTGGAGTATCTGGGCCGGTACACCCATCGCGTAGCAATCTCCAATCATCGGCTGGTTTGTTTACAGGATGGCCAGGTGACGTTCCTCTGGAAGGACTATCGCCATGAGCAACGGACCCGCCTGATGACCTTGGAGGCCGATGAGTTCATCCGCCGTTTCCTGCTGCACGCTCTCCCCGACGGTTTTCAGCGCATTCGCTTTGCCGGCTTCTTTGCCAATCGTCATCGCCGGTCCAAGCTCGCATTGATTCGTCAGCTTCTGGCTGATCCGGTGACCGAACTGCTGCCCTTGCCGAAGGACTGCGCCGAGTTATTGGCCTTCCTCACTGGCCAGCCCAAAGACCAATGTCCTCACTGTCACATTGGCCGGCTACTGCGGGTGGAGATCCTGCCGCCCCGGCGCTGGCCCGATACTTCCTGATGCCCACTTTGATGAGTTCCGCCGCTGTGATCTGCTCTTTGCCCAGCTCGACCGACCGGTCGCGAGCTTGCCACAGGTGCGCCTTGCCGCCGGCCACGTGCCGATCCTGGCGCTCCAAACAGCCTGCATCGCTTGTCCATTCGGCATCGAATCCCCCGTCCGCCACTCCACTGCCTCCTCGCACCGCCCAGTTCACGGGACTAGCCAGCTTTTCCACCGCCTCTCGGACCAATTCAACACCCATACCCCACTACCGGCCTTAATCCTGCGGTTCAGTTCAACGCTGGTTCTCACCCCGTTTCCGGTCGGGGTCCGTCTTCGCCCGGGCTCTGAACTGCGGAAAACGGGGATGAGAACCTATGCATT
>JBAXGN010000351.1 GCA_037139415.1 Verrucomicrobiota bacterium
AACCTGCGACTTTCCTGGGAAATTCAAAGATTGCGCCAGGGATTTTTATTAAAAAACCGTCCCAGTGTCGAAAGTTCGGCTATGTCGGCGTGACCCTCTGGAGCCACACCGGCCAGCCCATCGGCCTGATTGCGGTCATCGGCCGCCGCCCGCTGGCGAACCGCCCGCTCGCCGAGGCCACGCTGAAACTGGTGGCAGTGCGCGCCGCCGGCGAACTGGAGCGCATGTCGGCGGAGGCCGAACGCGATCACCTTATCCAGGACTTGCAGCACGCCTTGGCCCACGTGAAGTCCCTGAGCGGCCTGCTGCCGATCTGCGCCGGCTGCAAAAAAATCCGCGATGATAAAGGCTATTGGAACCAAGTGGAGAGCTACATAACCAAACACTCCGAAGCCACATTCACCCACGGCCTGTGCCCGGACTGCTCTAAACAATACTTCCCGGATCTGGATACCACTGCCTGCCCATGAAAGGAACTGATTACTGATAACCCATGACCCTTGAACCCATTCGTGTTCTGGTGGCAGATGATGACGCGGACATCGCGCGCGGCACCGCGCGGGTGTTGGAAAAGGCCGGCTACACCACGGCGACCGCCCTGAGCGGCGAGGACACCCTGTTGCTCCTGCCCACCTTCCGCCCGCATCTGGTGTTGCTGGATCTGGATATGCCGGGAATGGATGGCCTGGAAGTCGGCCGCCGGATCAAGGCCGACCCGGCGTTCGCGGAGGTCATTGTGGTTCTCATCTCGGGCACCTACACCCGCACGGAGGAACAGCTTACGGGCCTGGAATCAGGGGCGGATGGCTACTTGGTGCGCCCCATCTCCAATCGCGAATTGACGGTTCGCATCGAGACGTTCATCCGCATCCTACAACTGAATCACTCCTTGCGCGAGAAGAACGTTGAATTGGCCCGTACGGCGCGCGAATGGCAGACGACCTTTGACGCCACGAATGACGCCATCTGGATTCTGGACGCCGACCACCGCGTCATGCGCACCAATAAGACCGCCGAGCGGTTCTTCCAGCGTTCCTGCCAGGAGATGCTCGGCCAGCATTGCTGGGCCGTCATGCATGGCACGCCGGAGCCGCATCCGGATTGCCCCTTTGTCCGGGCGCGCCAGACCCGCCAGCGCGAGTCTGCGACCATGCTGGTGGGCGGGCGTTGGCTTGAAATTGTGGTGGACCCCATCTTTGACGATGCCGGCCAGTACGCCGGCGCGGTCCATATCGTGAGCGACATCCACGCGCGCAAGCAGGCGGAGGAAGAACTGGTGCGGCGGCTGGCCTTCGAGAAACTGCTGGCCGACCTCCAAGGGGAACTCTTAGCGGTTGATCCCGAGCATCTGGATGACGCGATCATCAGCGCGCAGCGTCAGCTTTGTCATTTTTTGGGCACCGACCGCTCCGCCCTCTGGCAAGGAAGCACGGAAGAACCTCAGCGGTTGCGGCTGACGCACCTGTGTACCCTGGATGCGATTCCGCCCGTTCCTCAGGATGTGACGGCTAATAGTCTGTTCCCTTGGATTACCGCACAATTGCTTGCCAAACAACCGGTAATCGTGCGCGACCCTGGAACCTTGCCAGCCGAGGCTGCCGTAGATCGCGATAACCTGATCTACTATGGAGACAAGGGAACGGTGGCGATCCCACTCACACTCGGAGAAGTTCCCATATTTGGTGCCCTGTCGTTTGCCGCCACAACGCAAGTAAGGGTGTGGACTGAGGCATTGCTCGCTCAATGTAAACTGATCGCACAGGTTTTCTCCAGCGCCATGGCGAGGAAGCTTTCTGAGCAGGCGCTGCGCGAGCGGGAAGCGCAACTGCGCCTTGTGACCGACCATGCGCCGATCCTCCTCATTCAGTGCGACTCGGAACGGCGCTACAAGTTTGTGAACGAGTCCTACCTGAAGTTGCTGGGGCGGCGCCGGGAGGAGGTCATTGGCAAGCACTTGCGGGACGTAGTGGGTGAAGCCGCGTATGCCTTGGTCAGCCCCTACCTGGATACCGCACTGGCCGGGCAAGTCGCGGAGTACGACCAGACGCTCCCGTTACCGGTCGGGCCGCGCGCGCTTCATGCCCGCTATGCGCCGGAGCACGATGCGGCGGGGCGCGTCATCGGGGTGATCGCCGCCATCGTTGACGTTACTGAATATAAGACGCTGGAAGCCCAGTTCCTGCGGGCGCAACGGTTGGACAGCCTCGGCGCGCTGGCTGGCGGCATCGCCCATGACCTGAACAACGTCCTGGCCCCCGTGCTGATGGCCGTGCCAGAATTGCGCAAAGAGGTCGGCGAATCGAGCAGCCGCTCGATGCTTGACGCCATGGAGACCAGCGCCCAGCGTGGGTCCGACATCATCAAGCAACTGCTCACCTTTGCTCGTGGCACCCCCGGTGCCCGAGTGTCCCTGCCCGTGCGTCCGATCCAAAAGGAACTGGTCAACATCATTCAGGAAACCTTCCCCCGAAATATCCGGGCGCACGTGGAAGCGGCCTATGACCTGTGGCCGGTGCTGGGCGACGCCACCCAGCTTCATCAAGCCCTCCTGAACCTGTGCATCAACGCCCGCGACGCCCTGCCCGAGGGCGGCACCA
>JBAXGN010000352.1 GCA_037139415.1 Verrucomicrobiota bacterium
CGAGGCGGGACTTGCACCCGCTGGCCTGTCAAAGATCGAAGGCTGCACCAGAAAGCGGAGAGGAAGAGGCGGCGAATGCGGGGGCACCGGGGCCGAGCCAGGCTTTGGTTGATGCGGGGATCGAGCACTATGCTTCGGCGGTGGCGGACGATCTGCGGGATTTCGGCAGCCGGGTGGCGGCGTTGCTGGAGATCACGGATGACGCTGTGCTGCAGGTGAAGGCGATGGATTTGGTGCGGGAGTTGGAGACGATCAAGGCGGATATCCTGAAACTGCCGAAATCCGCGCAGGCGCTGGCGGAGGTGCAGGTGGCGGCGTTGTTTACGGGGCTGACGGAGCGGGGAAAGTCATTCGTGAACAGTGATCAGTCATCAGTCAGGAATAAGAGCGCGGAGGTGGGGAATGGCGGGAACGGCAGCGGGAATTATGATCACGCTGGGCGGAAGGGGCAAGTTGGCGGGAGTCAGGCGGGTGGGAATCCGGGCGCAGGAAAGAGCAAGCCGGTGGGATCGCTTAAGGAATTGATCGAGCATTCGGAGGGACCAACGAAGGCGCATTATGAATTTGACTCGCACCCGGAATCGGCCGCCCGGATTGACGCGGCAACGGGGGTGAAGGTGGCGGGATTCAAGCATCGGGTGGAAGCGGACAAGTTGCGGCATTTCAAGAACTCGCACGGGGACGGGAAGGACCAGCATGAGCTTGGCGCACAGGAACCGCTGACCAAGGCCGATTATGAGCGCATTCCAGAGGTGGTGCACCGCTTTGATTCGGTAACAAAGAGCCCCAAGGAATCGCGGGATGGAAAGGTCGTTCTGCGGTACAAAAAACGATTTAACGGCACGCTGATGTATTACGAGGAAGTGCGGGATAAAACCGGGACGCTGGCCGGGCATTCGCTGAGGAAATTCAAGGCTGGACTGCCTGATGCCAAGGCCCCAGGCCAAACGTCCGAAGCGCCATCCAGCAAGTAAAACATACACTCAGGTTATGAAAACGCAAGGCGTGAAAATAGGAATAATAGGAAGAATGAGAGTTATGAAGCGAGAGAATTTGCCGGTGGAATTTGCGAATGCGGGGAGCCCCAACACTGCGGAGATGGTGGTGGAGTGCGCGAATGAGGTGGGGGCGGGCGAGGATGGGTGGGCGCAGGTGGCGCGGTTTGGGGATTACCCAGGGAAGGCGATGATCCCCGGCACGAATGGCACCTGGGAGAAGCAGGCGGCCATCCAACGGTTTGACGCGGCGGCGGCCACGGAGATGGTGAACGAGTACGCGCGCGATCGGAAGGGGTTGACGCGGTTTCTGCGGAGTCGTCCGGTGTTTCAGGGGCATCCGGATGTGCCGGTGGGCGGGGAGGCGTATCCGAACAAAGCGCCGATCGGGGTATTCCCGGACTTGCAGGTGCGCCCGGACGGGCTGTACGCGAATCTGGTGTTGACGGCGGCGGGGGAGGAGTTGGTGGCGACGAAGGCGGTGCGCGGGCCATCGACGCGGTGGGCCGTGGCGTATGTGGGGACGGAGAACGGGGTGCGGGTGTACCGCCCGAACAAGTTATTTTCCATCGGCCTGGTGCCGAATCCGAATTTACCGGTGCAGATGCTGAACGCAGCGGAGGCTGGTGAAACCAAAAAACAAACACGTATGAATGAAACACTGAAGAGGGCGTTGCTGGCGCTGTTTAATTCCAGCGGCATCGAGGTCGCGAATGAGGCGACGGATGAACAGTTCGAGACGGCGCTGACGAGCCTGGCGACGAAGGTCACGGCCGCGATGGCGCAGTTTGCGAATGAGAAGGCAACGCTGGACGGCAAGGTGCTGGCGTTGGAAACGGAGAAGGCGGCGCTGGTGACGGAACGGGACGCGGCCCGGACGCAGTTCGCGAATGAGCGGACGGCGCGGATCGGGACGGTGATTGGCGCGGCGCTCACAAGGATGGCCGGATCACGGCGGCGGAGAAGGCGGACTGGGAACGGCGCCTTGCCAATGAACCGCAGTTCGCCAATGAGGCGGCGAGCCTGGAGAAGCTGGCGCCGAAGGTGAAGACGACGAGTGTGACGCTGACGCGCGGGGACCGGGTGGTGGAGATCAGCAATGCGGCGCAGCGCCGGGAGATGGTGCAGGACCTGGTGACGGAGGAGCAGGCCGCGAACAAATGCTCGTATGACAAGGCTTTTGCGGCGGTGCAGCGGAAGCAGGGGGTGCAACCGTTGCTGGTTAAACGCCCCGAAGTGTGGCAGTGGTGCGAGGACTATTAAAGACGTGATGCAGGGCCAGCTCCGTTTCTGTTCCCGTAGGCGCACCGCGCGCGGAACCTCCCAACCCGATTCCGTGACCATATCCGTTCAGCTCGACGGCACCCACTGCCCCGACGTGCGACCCTGCCCACGCATTCTCCGGCGCGCCAACGCGCCTCAAGGGGGGAAAACAAGGGCTAATTCTATGGCTGATTTTTCTCTTATGTAACCTACTGCTGATAAGAATAATCAAAAATA
>JBAXGN010000353.1 GCA_037139415.1 Verrucomicrobiota bacterium
GGTGGAAAATCAGCGCCGGGCAACCCGAAGAATTTGTAATTCGGAAGAGCCGGCGGATCTCCCGTTCCGGCCTTTCAGGCCGGGACCACATGGATGGGAAGCCGACCAAGGAAAAACTGGACCAAAACTGCACCATTTCTGCACCAACAATGAATTTTTCGTGGTGCAGTTTGGTTGGACATATTTTTGTAACATGCTGGATCTAGGCAGGATACGAAAATTGGATACCGCCGGAAATAACGGCGCCGGGGGGTGGTGGTGCAGTTTTTAAATTGTGATAAAATTGTGTGAAAACGAATTTTTGACACAAATTTGACCACGGATTGCACAGATGCCACGGATGGGAAAAGAGGAACTTTTGCAGAAATATTTTCGGGCAGAAAAATTACCGCCAGAAAATGGAAGCTGGAGGTCAGGAAATGCCAAGTCCGAAGAACGCAGACCGCGAATCATGCCAATTAACGCGAATGGAGACCGCCATTTCGGATTTCGAAATTCGGGTTTCGGATTTATATTCATGTCATTCATGGGCGTCATGGTAGCAGGGATTTGGTGAAGGTGGTTCCCTCCGGGAGGGAAATTATGTGGACATGAGGATTATGTGGACATGCGGTGAAAATTGCCTGGATTTACGCGATATTTAAGGCGCGCATGTTCACATAATATCTGAGGGTTGGGTTTCGTGGTGATTTTGGGCATGGTGAAGCGGCATGAAAAAACGTTTCCTCTCCAAAAAACATTGGGGGCTTTTAGCCCAGTACCAACGACATCTCTTGTGCATCGCCGGGTTGCGCCCACGCACCTGCCAGCGCTATGTTGCATGTGCCCGGAACTTTTTAGGGGCGCAGCACCAAGGGCGCTTTCGCCTGCGGCAGTTGCGCCCCACCGTCCTGCTGGAGTACTTGCTCCGCAAACGGCAACGGTATGGGCCGTGCCATTGGGTGGGAGAGGCTTCCAGATTGCGGAGATTCTTCAGGTTTTTGGTGGCGGCTGGCCACCTGCTTGCCAGCCAAATTCCCGTCATTCCCGCCGTCAGCAGCCGGGGGCATTGGCCCAGCATGGATCCGCTTCATCCCAAGGAACTGCACCGCTTCCTGATGCGCTTTGACCGGCGCACCGAAACGGGCCGGCGCGATTACGCGGTGGCCATGTGTCTGGCGCGGCTGGGGCTGCGGATTAGCGAAGTGGCCCAGTTGCAATTGGCCGACCTTCGCTGGCGCGAAGGGATTCTGCGCCTGCGTTGTCCCAAAGGCGGCCGGGAACGACAGTTGCCGTTACTGCCAGAAGTGCAGGCGGCCATGATTGGATATTTGACCAGGGGACGACCGGCGACCACGCTGCCACAGGTGTTTGTGCAGGCCTCTGGCTGCCAGGCTTGCTCCATCGCCCAACGCAGCCAAGCCATCCGGCTGGCCTTCCAGCGGTCCGGGGTGGTTAAATCACGCATGGGTCCCCACCTCTTGCGGCACACGCTGGCCACCCATTTGTTCCAGCGTGGCGTGTCGCTTAAGGCCGTGGCCGACCTGTTGGGACATGGCCACCTGGCGTCCACTTGGCGCTATGTGCGCCTGAGCCCGGTGCAGTTGCGAATGGTGGTGCAACCCTGGCCCAAGGAGGGGTTATGAAACCGGTTCCTTTGGCCCAAGCGGCCGCCCGTTATTTGCGTTACCGCACCCAGTTTGGATTCCAGTTGGACCATGATCGGCTGTATCTGCACTCGCTGGTGCGGTTTGCCCGCCGCGTCATCATCGGGGGGCGCTCACAGTCAAACTGATGGTGGCCTGGGCACAACAGGCGTGCCGTTCCAATCGTCCCCAGCAACATGCGCGGCGGCTGGAGTTGATCAGCCGGTTTGCCCGGTTTTGGGCAGCCTTCGATCCCCGCACGGAAGTGCCACCGGCCGGCCTGCTGGGACCGGCTTACAGTGCCCGTCCGCCCGTGCATATTTACACGCCCCGCCAAATCACCCGCCTGCTGGCCATGACCCGGCATCTGCATTGGGCGCACCCGTGGTGGACGCTCACCTTTAAAACCCTCTTCGGCCTGTTGGCCGCCACCGGGATTCGGCTGGGAGAGGTGATCTGTTTACAGGATCGGGATGTGGATTGGTCCGCCGGAGAAATGACGGTGCGGCAAGGCAAATCCGGACGTCCGCGCCATTTGCCGCTGCATGCCACCACCCAGCAGGCGTTGCGCCGTTATCGGCAGGCCCGCCCAAAGTGCCTGCCTGGCTCCCACCCCGCTTTCTTTGTGCAGCCGCACGGGCAGCCGCTGAAGTCCTGGCAGGTTCGGGATGGCTTCCGGTACGCCCGCCAACGGCTCGGGTGGCAAGCCTGGCGGCCGCGTCCCCGATTGCACGACCTGCGCCATACGTTTGCCGTCCGCTGTCTCTTGCGCTGGCAAGGCCAGCGCCTGGACTTTGGCAAAAGTCAGAGGTGGGCAGGAGTCCTTTTCAAGGGTTCGGCAT
>JBAXGN010000354.1 GCA_037139415.1 Verrucomicrobiota bacterium
CATCTGGATATGCCAGCTCCGATTGGTGACGCAAATTTTGCACCCGGCCAAAAGGCTGGGGCGGGACGTTTCACCCTGGTCAAGCAACTGGGGCAGGGCGGCATGGGGGTGGTGTGGCAGGCGGAGGATACCGAGTTGCGGCGTTCCGTAGCGCTCAAGTTTGTCTCCCCGCTCCTGCAGGCGGACCTGGATGCCATGGAAGGGTTGAAGCGCGAGACCGCCCGTGCCCTGATGCTTACCCATGACAACATCATCCGCATTTATGATTTCCATCGCACCGCCGGGGAACTGCCGTTCATCTCCATGGAATACGTGGCGGGCAAGAGCCTGGTGGAATTGCGCTACGAACAGCCGGGTGAGGTGTTCACCTGGGAAGTTTTGCGCCCGTGGGTGCAACAGCTCTGCCAGGCGCTGGAATACGCCCACGGCAAGGGCGTCATCCACCGGGACCTCAAACCGGGCAACCTGATGGTGGACCAGTTTGGGACGTTGAAGCTGGCGGACTTCGGGATTGCGGCGGTGATCCATAATTCCATGAGCCGGGTCTCGGTACAGCACGCGTCGAGCGGCACCCCGGCGTACATGAGTCCGCAGCAGGTGGATGGCGAACGCCCCAAGGCGAGTGACGACATCTATGCGCTGGGTGCGACGTTGTACCACCTGTTCTGCGGGGAGCTGGTATTTGATGGCCCCGCAATGCTGCACTTGGTCAAGAATTCCTCGCCGCAGCCGTTGCCCGAGCGACTGGCGGAATTAGGCGTTAAGAATAACATCCCATCGCAAGTTTACGCATTGGTGATGGCCTGTTTGGCCAAGACTCCCGAGGAACGTCCACAGAGCGCCAAAGAAATTTTGGAACGGCTGGAAAATGTAGAACCGACTCCGATAATACCTGCAACGGTTGCAGTCTCTCAATCCGAGCTGATTCCTGCCACAGTTGCCGCGAAGTCATCCAAAAAATCAGACCAGCCAACGCAGGGAATCCGCTCCCCGGAACAGGCAGAAGTTCCGGTGACCATCGAAGCCCAAGCGCGGAGATATTCTTCGATCTCCAAACGCCGATGGATTATCGTGGGTGTCGTGCTGACATTGCTGGCTTTAGGAGGTTGGTTCATTGCGATGTTCCCACCGGATCCGCAGCAGGAAACCGTGAAGAAGTATCTTAAGTTAGCGGAACAAGGGGACTCGGAAGCAATGTTTAATGTTGGACGTTGCTACTTCAATGGACAAGGTGTCACAACAAACCAGCAAGAAGCCGCTAAGTGGTACCAAAAAGCGGCAGAGTTAGGGCATGCGGACGCGATGTTCCAGATTGGGGTGTGCTATGCAACTGGTAAAGGCGTCTCACAAGATAGACAAGAAGGTTTTAGGTGGTGTCGAAAGGCGGCTGAGTCGGGCAACAAAGACGCTATGTTCAGTCTTGGACTTTGTTACAAATTCGGTAATGGTTTTGTGAAAGATGAAAAAGAATCCACCAAGTGGTACCGTAAGGCAGCAGAGGCTGGGCATGTGGATGCCATGGTCATGTTAGCATATCGTTACAGCATCGGGACGGGTGTGGGAAAAGATGATCAAGAATCCGCCAAGTGGTACCGTAAGGCGGCAGAGGCTGGGCATGTGGATGCCATGGTCATGTTAGCATATAATTACAGTTTCGGGACGGGTGTGGAAAAAGATGATCAAGAAGCCATTAGGTGGTTTGAAAAGGCTGCAAATTTGGGGCGCACGGAGGCGATGGATAGTCTTGGAAAATTTTACGAGGATAGGAATAATCCAGAAGCTGTTAAGTGGTACCGGATGGCGGCGGAAAAAGGGTACTCAGGAGCGATGTGTCGGCTTGGAGTTATTTATCAAAGCGGGACAGGCGTAACGAAAGACGAACAAGAAGCCGTGAAATGGTTTCAAAAGGCAGCGGAATTGGGTAATAAAAATGCGATGTACAATCTTGGACGATGTTACGAGTACGGAGAAGGTGTGGCGGTGAATGAGGTAGAAGCGTATAAGTGGCAGTTATTGGCCGCTGCAGATGGCATAGAATATGCAAAAAAGCAAGTGTCCGAATTGGAGGGAAAGATGACGCGTAGTCAAATTGCCGAGGGGCAAAAATTGGCGCGTGAATTCAAACCACGTTTAAACAACAAATAATAATGAGTTCGACACGAAAGACCATAATGAGTGATTCATCAAAAGTGAATGTAGATGACACAGAGCATTACGAATTACAAGCCGCTGTTCTGGACCGCAGTGGTAGTACCCTCGTCAACATGAAGACAATAACTATCTATCCCAAACTACATTGTGTGGATTTATGGGTCTCCCAAGAAGACGCGCGTCGTATTAAAGAGAAAGAAAAAGAAGTCACTTTACGCACTGAGGAGAGGCTATAAATATTTTCGTGTAAGTGGCCGACGATAGCTGAGAGGATAAGA
>JBAXGN010000355.1 GCA_037139415.1 Verrucomicrobiota bacterium
CGCTTGTAACCGTCTGCCATTCCTCATGGTTACCTAAATGAAAAATCAGCCATAGGCTAATTCGGAACTGCGGTTTCCTGGCTGGACATGTTTAGGCTCAAGGGATAGGATCGCCACGCTATGACTGATCCGCGCTATACCAAACTGGCTAAACTGTTGGTGGAATATTCGTTGACCCTGAAAAAGGGCGAACGCGTGTTGTTGGAAATGTTTGAGGTACCCGACGAGTTCTCCGTGGAACTCATGCGGGCCGCCCGGGCGGTGGGCGCGATCCCCGTCATTGAGATTCGCCATGGACGGGTGACGCGCGAGGTGGTCCGGCAGACGGACCAAGAGCACGCGGCGCTGATGCGGGACATTGAGCTGTTTCGCATGAAGAAGATGCAGGGCTACATCGCGGTGCGCGGCACCCAGAATGCCAATGAATCTGCGGATGTGGTCGGCGAACGGATGGCTCTCTACAATAAAACTGTGCGTCCGGTGCTCGATTACCGGGTGAACAAGACGCGTTGGTGTGTCTTGCGCTGGCCGACGCCCAGCATGGCCCAGGCCGCCAATATGAGCACCGAGGCGTTTGAGGATTTCTATTTCCAAGTCTGCGCCATGGATTACCGCAAGATGGCCAAGGCCATGCAACCGTTGGTCCGGCGCATGAAAAAGGCGGACCGCGTCCAACTCAAGTCGCCCGGCACCGACCTGACCTTCAGCATCAAAGGTATTGGTTCCAAAGGGTGCGAAGGCAAATTGAACATCCCGGATGGCGAAGTGTTCTCCTGCCCGGTGCTCAAGTCCGTGAACGGCGTCATCAAGTTCAATACCCCCACGTTGTATTCCGGCACCCGCTTCAGTGACGTTTGCCTGGAGTTCAAGGATGGCAAAGTGGTGAAAGCCACGAGCAGCAATACCAAACGGCTTAACGAAATTCTGGACACTGACAAAGGGGCGCGTTACATCGGTGAGTTCGCCCTGGGCTTCAACCCGTATATCCTCAACCCGATGTGCGACATCCTGTTTGATGAAAAGATCGCCGGGTCGCTCCATTTCACCCCCGGCCAGGCCTACGAGATTGCCGACAACGGTAACCGCTCCGCCGTACATTGGGACATGGTGCTCATCCAACGTCCCGAGTGGGGCGGGGGAGAGATCTGGTTTGATGGCGAATTGATCCGCAAGGATGGTCTCTTTGTCCCCAAGGATTTGCAACCGTTGAACCCGGATCAGTTAAAGTAAGCCGGTTCCGGTTGGGGCGCGGATCACCCCAACCGATTTGCCGCCCGCCCACCCCTTGCTTCGCAAGTGGGCGGCAAAAATAACGGGTAAATTTAGTTTCCATTTTTGGGATGGGTCCGTACTATTCGAACATCATCACGGTTGAACGCCGTGATAAACCTGAGTAACCTAATAAAACGATTTATGCCATTGACACATACTCGCGATCTGTTCGCCAAAGCGTTGAGAGGCAAATATGCGCTGGGCGCGTTCAACGTCAATAACATGGAGCTGATCCAGGCCATCATTGAGGCCTGCGAAGAAGAAAAGGCCCCGGTCATTCTCCAGATTTCCAAAGGCGCCCGGCAATACGCCAACCCGGTTTATTTGAAGAAGTTGATCGAAGCCGCCGTGAACCTCTCGAACATCCCCATCGCGGTGCATTTGGATCATGGCGATACGTTTGACCTGTGCAAACAATGCATTGATGAAGGCTTTACCAGCGTCATGATTGACGTCAGCCACGAACCGTTCGAGAAGAACGTTGAAATCTGCCGCAAAGTCGTGGAATACGCCCACAAACACGATTGCGTCGTCGAAGGCGAACTCGGCCACCTCGTCGGCGCGCAGTTCGATGAAGGCGAAGAAGGCGGCAACTTCTCTGCGGGCGGCCATTACACCCACCCGGATGAAGCCGTCAAATTTGTCAAAGAATCCCAGGTGGACTCCCTCGCCATCGCCATTGGGAACTCGCACGGCGCATACAAGTTCAAGGGCGAACAGCACCTGGACATTGACCGCCTGAAGGCCATCAAAAAGGCCCTCATGGAGGCCGGCATGGGCGATTACCCGCTGGTGTTGCACGGCGCCTCCAGCGTGCCGAAGGAACTCGTCAAAGAAATCAACAAATACGGCGGCAAAATCGGCGAAGACGCCCAAGGCGTTCCCGAATCCGACATCGAAATCGCCCGCCGCAACGGTTGCGCCAAGGTCAACATTGACACCGACCTCCGTCTGGCGATGACCGCTGGCATTCGCAAGGCCTTCTTTGAAAACCCCAAGGAATTCGATCCGCGCAAGTACCTCGGCCCGGCCCGCACGCACGTCAAAGACCTCGTGTGCCACAAAGTGCGCAACGTCCTCTGCTGTGCCGGTCACGCGTTTGACTAGCAGCCTGTCGGACTTAACAATGCGGATTTTTTGCAGGTTTTTGAATAAAG
>JBAXGN010000356.1 GCA_037139415.1 Verrucomicrobiota bacterium
AATATTCAGGCACCCGTGGCCGTGGAAGGAGTTTCCGCGTGAAAAGCAAAAACGGCTGGTCAAAGCTCACCGGGACTGAGCGCCAAAAAATCGCCCGATTGCTGCGCATGGGTTGGCGGCCCGGTCAACCTGCAATTCGGTATTTCGGAAACAAACGGAAGGGAGCGCCGGACCATGAGTCTTGACCAACCCCAAACAGCGCCGTTTTGCTGGCAGGATAAACGAGTATTGCGGCTGATACGGGAACACCTTGACCGTTCAAAAGTCACCTCATCCCTGGCGGTCTATCTCGCACTCACTGAGCACGCGTCAAACAAGGAGTCTGAATCATTCCAGGTCTCAATAGGTCACATTGCAACCCTCGCCGGTTGCGGCGAGCGCACCGTGAAAGACCGTTTAAACGATCTTCGAAACATGTCTTTGATTCAAACAACCTGCCCCGCACTCAGGACCGCGTTGACGTTTAAACTACTCCCAACCCAAGACGCACTATCCACCCCGGACGGATGCCGGACGCTGGGCAACAATCGCCCCACGCAAGGCGATAACCGCCCTACGCAGGGCAAGCGAACTGCCTCATTACTTGCCCTCAGTAGAAGAACAGAAGAAAAGAATACCCCCAACCCCCAAAGGTTATCTTTGAAAAGTATGGTTTTGGATGAACTCACCAAGGAGGTGACGCCGTGAACATCCCCGTCGATCATGATTCAGAGAAAGGGCTCCTTGGCTGTCTCATGCTGGACGCCCGGAAAGCACTGCCGGAACTCTTGGCAAAACACCCCAACCCGCCAACCCTCTTTTATGACGACCGTCACAAGCGGATATTTGATGCCATCCAGACGTTGACCGAGGCGCGCAAACCCGTTGACGCCATCACCGTGGCGAAACTCCTTGGCACCGGCGACAAGGACGCCGTGGTTTATCTCGCAACCCTTCCAGACTTCGCCCCGTCTGCAACCAATGTTCTTTACCATGCGGACGCGTTACGGGATGCCAGCGTCAAGCGGGAAGTCATGGCGATATGCACCGGCTACGCCACCAAGTCCGGGAACGGGACGCCGCCGGATGAACTCTTAGCTGGTCTGCAATCGGAAATCATGGCCATTGGCACCGATACCACGGGATCTGATTTTGGAATAAAAGAGTCGCTCATGGAGTCGGTGAATTTTCTGGAAACCTGCTTTACCGATGGCGGGGGGAAAGTGCGCGGGCTCGAAACCGGTTTCCGCCGTTTTGATGCCATGACCGGCGGATTACAGCCTGGCCAGTTGGTTATCATCGGTGGCCGACCTGCCCAGGGTAAAACGTCGCTTGCCATGAACGTGGTGGAACACGTCGCGCTTGTCCTGAAAAAACCCGTTGGCGTGTTTTCAATGGAAATGACCCGCCGGGAACTGGTCTATCGGATGCTACTGACAAGGGCAGGCGTCCCCAGGCAGATTGCAGAGTCTGACCAGATGAACCAAGGCCAGATGCAGGCGTTGACCCGTACCACGGCGGAGCTACACACGGCACCGCTGAAAATATGCGACCTTGGCCAGCTATCCATTCGCCGGTTGTCCGCTCTGGCACGCCGGATGCAGTTTGAAACGAACGGCCAACTTGCTTTGCTGGTGGTGGATTATATCCAACTTATGCGAAGCGAGGGGAAGCGCACCGACACCAGAGCCTTGGAACTTTCCGAAATCACCGGCGGTCTGAAATCACTTGCGAAGGAATTGCACCTGCCGATCATTGCCCTCAGTCAATTCAGCCGTGACGTGGAGAAGGATGGACGCAAGCCCAGGTTGTCCGATCTTCGAGACTCAGGCGGTCTCGAACAGGATGCCGACCTCGTTTGTCTTATTCACAACGAGCCCAGCGACAACCCCGACGTTGTCAAGACGCAGCTTATCCTGGCCAAGCAAAGGAACGGCCAAACCGGCGAGGTGCCGTTAGTATTCCAGAAAAATATCACGAAATTTCGCGACCAATGAACACCTGCACGCAATGTCACCGCCCTATTCGCCGCGCTCCCAAGTCCGGGCGCTGGGTGTGCCATGCGTGCGTCACTCGACTCATTTACCGAACAGCGGCAAAACTCCGTTGGCCAAAACCAAACCAAAACCAAACCAAACCATGAAGACACTGAGACTCACCCTCGCCATGATCCTGGCTGCAACGTTACGCGCCTGCAATCCCGTGCCATGCGTGGCAGATACACAATTCGATGATTGTATGCGCATACGCCTGTTTGACGCGTCGCACCCCGTGCCCGCCACATTGTTACCCCAGAGCAATCAGGACGCCCCAGAGCGCCAAGTAAAACACGGCGCGGGCTATCGTGGTGCAAGGTCAAACCTGCATGGAGGGGGTAAGGAATCTCTTTTAGGGGGTGAAATCGGCTTGCAGGGGACGA
>JBAXGN010000357.1 GCA_037139415.1 Verrucomicrobiota bacterium
AGGAAACATGGACCGCAAGGTTGCGTGCGCCTCAGTCCTACTCGACCCAGCTAATCTTTTTGCCATGTCGGCGTTTGTTTGATTTTTCTGCCGGTAGATATTTCTGCAAAAGTTTCCCATTTCCCATTCGCGTTGATTGGCGTGATTCGCGGGCTCCAGCCTTTGGATTTGCAATCTTCCGCCTCCCAGCTCCCATCTTCTGCTCGACAATCTTTTACCTGCCATTTTTATGCCAGCTAATCTTTTTGCCATGTCGGTGTTTGATTTTTCTGGCCATCCCCGCCAACTTCATCCACTATCCCGCCTCGGATTTATGATTTATGGCGAAGGCGTTTTTACCAATCTCGGTACGGCCTGGGTTCCGTTTGTCAGGCCATGCCCTTTTGCGTCTCGTCCAGACTCATCCTTGCCTACTCCCATTCCAAAGCCCGTCCCCCTGCCGCATGGTCTGCGCGATTATCCCGCTGGCTTGCTGCATCAATCAATCACCCTATGCCCGTTGAAAACCATTCCCAAATTGCCAGCTTCATCTGGAGTATCTGCAATCTGCTGCGCGGCCCTTACAAGCGGAATGAATACCGCAAGGTCATCCTGCCACTCACCGTTCTGCGCCGGTTCGATTGCCTCCTCGCCCCGACCAAGGCCGCCGTGCTGAAGGAGCACGCCGCCATCAAGGCCAAGGGCGAAAACATCATCCGCCATCGCCTCTCGCAGATCACCGGCGTTCCGTTCTTCAACCTGTCCAGATTCACGATGGCCAAGCCACCCGAGGGCAGTGGCCTGAACGGTGTCCTTGATGATCCCAACCAGCTCGCGCCGAACCTCAACAGCTACATTAACGGCTTCTCGCCCAACGTCCGCGCCATCATCGAGCGCTTCAAGTTTCCCGAGCAGATCGCCACCATGGCGGAAAAGGACATTCTCTATCTCGTCATCAAGCAGTTCGCCGCCATTGATCTCTCCCCCGATCGTGTGGACAACCTCCAGATGGGTTACGTCTTCGAGGAACTTATCCGGATCGGCGCGGAACAATCCAATGAAGAGGCCGGGGAACACTTCACCCCGCGCGAGGTCATCAAGCTCATGGTCAATCTCCTCCTCTCACCGGAGAAGGACCTTGCCCGCAGCCACGTCGTCAAGACCATCTACGACCCCGCCTGTGGCACCGGTGGCATGTTGTCCGTCGCCGAGAAATACATCCGCGACCTCAATGCCGATGCCCAGCCCAAGCTGTTCGGGCAGGACTGGAATGATGAAGCCTGGGCGGTCTGTAAATCCGACATGCTCATCAAGGGCGAGGACGCCGACGCCGTCATCCTGGGCGATACCTTCGCCAAGGACGGCTTTGACCGTGATGGCAACGGCAAGAAATGGACTTTCGATTACATGCTGGCCAATCCGCCCTTCGGCGTCGAGTGGAAGCAGCAGCAGCGCTTCATCGAACAGGAGCGCGACACCCTGGGTTTCAACGGCCGCTTTGGCGCCGGCACCCCCCGTGTGAATGATGGCGCATTGCTGTTCCTCCAGCACATGCTTTCCAAGATGCGCGCCCCGCAGGATGGCGGCAGCCGGCTTGCCATCGTTTTCAACGGCTCGCCCCTGTTCACCGGCGATGCCGGCGGCGGCGAAAGCGAAATCCGCCGTTGGATCATCGAAAAAGACTGGCTGGAAGCCATCGTCGCCCTGCCCGAGCAACTCTTCTACAACACCGGCATCTCCACCTACCTTTGGGTGCTGACCAACCGCAAGGAAAAACCCCGTAAAGGCAGGGTGCAGTTGATGGATGCCCGCCCGTTCTGGGTGCCCATGGAGAAAAGCCTTGGCAATAAGCGCCGCCGCATCGGCGACCCCTCCGACAAGGAGAAAGACCCCGACCACATCGGCGAACTCACCAAAATTTTCGGCCGGTTCAAAAATGGCGAAACCCGCGCCTTCACCGAGGAAAACCCTGTCACCCACCAGCCTGTGCAGCGTCAGCGCGTCGTCAGCCGGATTTTTGACAACGCTGACTTTGGCTACCACAAGATCACCGTCGAGCGCCCGCTCCGGCTCAATTTTCAGGCCAGCGCCGAACGCCTCGCCCGGCTCGACGACGAGAGCGGTTTCAAGAACCTCGCCACCAGCGCCAAAAAAGATTCCGCCGTCCGTCAGCAGGAAATTGAGGCCGGGAAAGCGCGCCAGGAACAAATCCGCAACCTACTCCACCAAAGTGGCACCGGCGTCCCGCCGGTGTCTCCCAAGCTCTATAAGGACCGTAAAACATTCCTCACCGACCTCCACAAACTCGACCGCGAGCACGGCATCCGCTTGGATGCCGGCGAACTCAAAGCCGTGCTCGCCCAAGACCAAGTGCTGCGTCAGCGCGTGGAATGTTTGGATGCCATTGC
>JBAXGN010000358.1 GCA_037139415.1 Verrucomicrobiota bacterium
AAATTGACAGAGCACGGCGAAAAAGGCAACTTTTATTTGCGGATAAGCACTAAGTCGAAGCGACTGACGGGTTAACTTTGGCCCGCCCTTTTCGCCTTACCCACCAGTATCGCCAGCCAAACGCCAGCACAAACAAACTGCTCCCCCACCACGTGGATGCCTCCGGCACCGCCACCACAAACTGCGTGATCGTCAGCTTGGCCGCCACGTTCTTGTAGATCATGTTATCCAACCCAAACGCAAATTGCCCGAATTGCGGGATCACCGCCGAAAAATCCCCTTCCACCGTCCCCCCGCCATACGTTGTCCCCGCCAGCGCCGTCGGCGTCCCCCCCGTAATGAACAACGCCGTCGCATTCAGGCTGTTCCCGGCCTCCAACTTATAGTGAAACGTGACCTTGTACTGCTGCGTCACTCCGTTATTCGAAGGCCCGATATAGTTCATCACGTCCAAACTCGATCTTACCCCCGACCCCGTGCCCGTCGGCCCGGTGATCACAATGCTCGTCGAGTCCATCGTGATGCTGCCCCGATCCGGCGCCGCCGACCAGTTGCCGCCCGGCGCAAATTCACCAGGAAACACGACCGCCCCTTGGACGACCTGACACAGGCTCATCCAGAGGCACACTACGCAGGCTGCCACCCAGTAGCGTTGTTTTTCTTGTATAAAATGCATTTAAACTACCCAAACCTTAGAGTAGCACTCATCGTCAAAATGTAAAGTCGAATTGCCTTGGAAATAATGCTCACTATTCCATTGAATCAGACAGACCGCTTTGGCGTCTATTTTCATGCTGGTCACTGACAAAATTTCGCGTAAGTAACGCTTGGTTTGCGGTGGCTGCGGTATTAGAGTTGTTTTTCACATCCGAAACAGACATGAAGTATTTGCTGACATTGATTATTTTGGCGGGGTTGGGCGGCGGTGGTTGGTATTTCTGGAAACAGAGCCAGTCCGCCAAACCGTTAGTGACCCAGCCGCAACGCCCCACGACGGCGATTGTGGAAGCGCGCGACATCAGTTTTGCCGTCACTGGCGCCGGAGACATTGGGCCGGCGGATCAGGTATCGGTTCGTCCGGAGGTCAATGGTCGCATCATGGAACTGCCGGTGGATATTGGAGACAAGGTCAAAAAGGGTGATTTGCTCTGCCGCTTGGATGATCAGGATTTGCAGACGGAACGGGATCAGCAGTTAATCGAGATCGCCGGGTCCAAGCTGCAAATCCATGCCACCAAACTCCAGCTCACGAAGGCAGAACGGGATTTTCAACGGAACAAGGAGCTGTACGACAAGAACCTGATTTCCCTCGAACAGTTTCAGAATTTGAGCACCGAGCTGGATTTGATGCGCAACCAGATTGATATTTCCAAGAATGGACTGGATCGAACCGAGAAGGCGGTGAAACTGGTGGAAGATCGGCTCACCAAGACGAAATTGCGCGCGCCCTTTGATTGCACGGTCCTGACACGCCCGGTTTCCCTTGGGCAAACGGTTTCCGGCGCGGCGGGGTTCAACTCCGGGACGGAAGTGATGACGATCGCCAATCTGAATGACATGATCGTGAACGCGCATATCAACCAGGCAGACGTCGTGCGCCTGGCACCCGATCAGCCGGTAAATATTCAGGTGGAATCCTTGGCGGGCGTGACCATGAAAGGGTCCATCGAACGTCTGGCACCCCAGGCGACCATCAAGAACGGCATTAAAGGCTTTGCCGCGCGCATCCGCATCGTGCAAATGGACCCGCGCGTGCGACCAGGCATGACCGCGACGCTTTCCATTCCCATCGCGGCAGCGGATAACGTGCTGGCCGTACCGCTCGCCGCCGTGTTCAGCGAAGAGGGTGACCGATTTGTGCTCATCAAGAAGGAGGAGGGGTACGAGCGTCGCCCGGTGGCGGTCGGCGTCACCGATTACCAGTTCGCCGAAATCCAAAGCGGCCTGACCAATGGCGAGGTGGTGATGCTGGAAGCACCCAAGGATTTGCTGAACCAACGCGCGAAAAGCAAGGAGAAGGACGGGAAAGCTGGCAAAAGCGGCAAGGGAAGCAAAACGGTCACCAGCGGTAAACCGGCCACGGAAGCGGCCACTCCCGCGTTGATAAACAAACCGGCGGTTATTCCGAGCAAGGGGTAATTGCCATGGCACTCGTTGAAGTCCGGAACGTCAGCAAGATTTATCATTTGGGCGGCGAGGAAATCCGCGCGCTGGATGATGTCTCGCTGGATATCGAGGGCGGCGAATTCATCTCCATCATCGGCCCCTCGGGGAGCGGCAAGTCCACGCTGATGCACATTCTGGGCTGTCTGGATTCCCCCACGCACGGGACGATCAACCTGGATGGCATCATGATTCAAGATGCGTCGGCACGACAACT
>JBAXGN010000359.1 GCA_037139415.1 Verrucomicrobiota bacterium
GCCCACACCAGAGTTTCTTCCTGCATCAGCCCCCATCGGGGGTCCTGGCTTTATACTTTCCACCGCCCCCGCCTTCTTTTAGCCTTTAGCCTTCATACTTTATCCTTTCCCCCACCCGCCCGTTTCCGTTACCTTCCCGCCATGGCAAATCCCACCAGTAACGTGCAACGGGTTCCCGGCCAACCAGTCGGCGCGGGGCGTTTTGTATTGGGGCAACTGCTGATTCTGCTTCTCCTATTGATACTCATCAGCGGCTGCGACGTTGGCACGCAAGGGCCGAACCAGCTCGGCGGAAAGCAAACGGGGACCAATAAAGCCGTGCCGCAACTGGGCGCGCGCCGGACGAATAGTCTGGGGATGTCCTTTACACCGGTGCCGGGGACAAAGGTGTTGTTTGGCATTTGGGACGTACGGGTGCAGGATTATCAAACGTATGCCGAGGCGAATCCGAGTGTGGACAATTCGTGGAAGAGCCCTGGCTTTACGCAGAACGGCAGGCATCCAGTGGTGATGGTAAGCTGGGAAGACGCCAAGGCATTTTGCGCCTGGCTGACCAAGAAGGAGCAAGGGGAAGGGAAGTTGGGTGCCGGGCAGGAATACCGGCTGCCAACGGATGCGGAATGGAGCTATGCGGTGGGGATTGGAGACCGGGAAGGGACCGGCACTCCGAGCGCCAAGAGCATGGAGCTTGATGACGTCTATCCATGGGGGACGCAATGGCCGCCGCCGAAGGGGGCGGGGAACTATTATAAAACGTTGAACGTAGATGATTTTGACAACACCTCCCCGGTCGGGAGCTTTCAAGCCAATCAATTTGGCCTGTATGATATGGGTGGGAATGTCTGGCAATGGTGCGAGGATTATTATAATAGCCGAAGCGGCTCTCCGGTGTTGCGCGGGGCGTCGTGGGTTAATGATAGTCCCGGCCCTCTGCTATCCTCGTTCCGTGTCGGCCTCACGCCTGGTCGTCGGCGCAACGATGTCGGTTTTCGGGTGGTGTTGGTGGCGGGGCCATAATTTCGGATTTCGGATTGCGGAATGGAAGCCCGCCGCCTTTGGTCATAAACTCTCGAACTCATCCGGCCATCCCGCCAGGGATGGAAGATAGAAGCCGATGCCCTGAACAACCTCAGCGCGGCCCTCATCGCCAACAGTAGCGCCAACAGCAACAGCGTGCCCGCCATGGACTGGACCCTGAGCGATCCCCCGACGGCCTGAGAGATGGGCACCATGTTCAACACCATCAATGGCCTGATCCTGGCCTTGCGCCGTCCGGCGTAAATAACTTCCGCACTGTTTTACGCGGGATTAACTTTCAAACCGGGATCGCAGTGGCTTGACATCCGCCGTGATCTCGGTGAGATTGTACCCGTTATGAAATTATATCAGTTTGTAACATGAATTTGGTCTAGCAGTGTTATTTGGAAGCTATTTAATCACTATGCCAATTGACTTCGCAAATACGTTAAGAAGCGTCTCTAAAGTTAAACTTCGAGGCGGGGTTGTTGGTAAAGTTTCTACGGTTCTTATTGTTTTTTGCATATGTGTTGCTGGCCTTGCAGTTTTTTCAAAAAACGAAACGGTATTAGGAATTAGCATTGCTGGAATTATTATTGTGGTGTTTACTATGCTATGGCGACTCATAAACTTTGCAGATAAAAATCCTCAGGCCGCTATTTTGGAGGGAGCAGAGTTTTTGCTTCATCAACAGATGCTCATGGGAAGTAAGCATACACCAGTAATTGAAGCAGATAATAATGAGTCTTTTGCTGAAAGACCAATCACTTGCAGTCGCGATGCAATGTCATTTCTCAGCCAACCAGATCAAACTCCAGCGCAGAAGATATCTGATTCAAACCCGCATTGATCACATGGGCCAATTTTTACATGTCTTTATCGACCCGAAACCAGAGATCACACGGGAACAAATTGAAGCTAGGATGAACTTAGCAGTTGATTGGTTCCGATATCACCGAGGTGTTTATATTCTCTATACTACCTCTGAGGTGGATAAGTGGTATTCGAGACTCGAAGATTTTGTAAAACCTAATGGGTCGCTTTTTATTTGTAAGCTGGATATCACAGTCAGGAATGGATGGATGTCAAAAACGTTTTGGGAATGGCTAACCAAAACACGCGAATGAAAAATGTTGCACGTCCCTTGGGAAGCACGTCAATTTTGCTGTTTTAGCCACGTTTTTAGGCAAAAACACCATAATTTGTCAGAAATCGTAGCTGGCCTCAAAAATAACTCCATTAGCCGCATACATATTGGCAATGGTCAAAATCTAATTAACTTAGTGCTT
Organism: Verrucomicrobiota bacterium; assembly: GCA_037139415.1. NCBI lineage: Bacteria > Pseudomonadati > Verrucomicrobiota > Verrucomicrobiota bacterium. The sequence goes on from JBAXGN010000359.1 coordinate 2,307, forward strand.
ATCCGTAAATAGATATTGTCTGTCGCCAGCAGATTATGGCTGCG
>JBAXGN010000360.1 GCA_037139415.1 Verrucomicrobiota bacterium
TACCTCAAACTCCAAATCGCCGCTTGAACAAAGTTACTCTCCGGTCACACACCCGGGCAATTCCGGGCTTGCCATGGCAGACGGTTTGAGCAACATTCTGCGCCATGCAAAAGCGCGCATTGATCACAGGAGTCACCGGCCAGGATGGTTCGTATCTGGCAGAGTTTCTGCTTTCCAAAGGGTATGAAGTCCACGGCATTATCCGCCGGGCCAGCACTTTTAATACGGGCCGGCTGAATGGCATTTATACGGATCCGCATGTCGCCGAGTCCCAGTTCTTTCTGCATTATGGCGATTTGAGCGACGCCAGCGCACTGGCCCGGCTGATCGGCAAAATCGCACCCGATGAAGTGTATAACCTGGCGGCCCAAAGTCATGTGCGCGTGAGCTTCGACAGCCCGGAATATACCACGGACATCACCGCGACCGGCGCGGTACGACTGCTCGAAGCCATGCGTGAAACCGGGGTGCCAGCGCGCTTTTACCAGGCGTCCTCGAGCGAAATGTACGGCAAGGTGCGCGAGGTGCCCCAGACCGAGGCAACCCCGTTTTATCCGCGCTCCCCCTATGCCTGCGCCAAGGTGTACGCGTATTGGATCACGGTGAATTATCGGGAGTCGTATGGAATGCACGCGAGCAACGGCATTTTGTTCAATCATGAATCGCCCCGGCGCGGCGAAACGTTTGTGACCCGCAAAATCACCCGGGCCGTGGCGCATATCAAGGCCGGTTTGCAGCAGAAGTTGTTCATGGGCAATTTGGACGCGAAACGCGACTGGGGGTATGCCAAGGAGTACGTGGAGGCCATGTGGATGATGTTGCAGCAGGAGCAGGCGGATGATTACGTCATTGCCACCGGGGAAACCCATAGCGTGCGGGAATTTCTGGAACTGGCGTTTGCCCACGCCGGGATGGATTGGAAGCAATACGTGGAATTCGACGAACGCTATACGCGCCCCTCCGAGGTGGACTTGCTCATCGGTGATTGCAGCAAAGCCAAGCAGAAATTGGGATGGGAAGCGACCACCAAATTCGCCGGGTTGGCCAAGTTGATGGTGGACGCGGATATCCAGCTTTTGGCGGATCATCAGGCCGGCCGGTCCAAAGTGGTGTCCTGACCCAATTCGTTTTGCCAACCGATTGAGGTTGGGATGTCTGGCCGTGGTTTCAGAAACCCACGCCCGGCAGGTCAAACGAATAGGTCATGTCTTTCGGATCCCAATTGCGATAGGAGCGGACGTGGAAATCGGCAAACAGCACATTGACACGCTGGCTGTGGACCGGGGACGGTTCCCCGAACAAGGTGTCCTGGGAATAATTATCCTGATCGGCATCCTGAGCGTCAAAGGGGTAATTGGAATCGCCGGAAAGCAGGTATGAGGAAGGCAGTTTGAGTCGGCTGAGGTTGACGCTGCCCGCGTTGCCAGTGGTCAGATAGACTTCGCGCGAGCCCATGAAATAGTTGAAGGCAGAACGGTTATACATCAGGCACATCTCCGGGCAACGCATGACGTTGGTGGTGTAAAAGTAGTCGCGGAGTGGATAGCACCAGGCGGGCGGGTTGGTGGCGCCCCACGCGATGGTGCCATGGGCGGCGGGCAGCAAATCCTCGTTGTCATCGCCGTACATTTGCATCGCCAGGCCCAATTGCCGGCAGTTATTGGTACACAGGATGGTCTTGGCCTTGATTTTTGCCTTGGCCAGCGCGGGCAGCAACATACCGGCAAGCAAGGCGATAATGGCGATCACCACCAGCAATTCAATCAGAGTAAAGGCGCGTTGTCGGTCGGTTGTCCGCATGTGTACCTCTCCTTGAGACGCCCGGCCGGGGGGAATATTCACGCACGCGGTGTTTTACCTGGAAAAGAAAAAGGCCGACTGAGGATTCAGCCGGCCTTGGTTGAGAAAGGAGAATATTAATTCTGTTTCTTTTCCTTCTTGGCCGGATGGCATTTGGCACAAACTTTGCCTTCTTCGGCGGCCTTCTTGCAGCATTCGCACTTGGTGCAGGCCTTGCCCGCGTCCACAGTGGCTTCGCAGCAACCGCAGGCTTTCTTTTTGCCTTCACCGGCCATCAGCGCCGCAGCGCACACCACCAACGATAACGCAATAATGATTTTCTTCATATATGTTCTTTCATTTGTCCCCACCCGCATGGCAAGGGCCACACAGCCTTTAACGCCAGTCGAGTGAACACAGAACAAATGTCTAACAGAATTAGACGTCCTATTCCAGTAAAAAATTCATTTTGGATGTGGTTTATTGACAGGTAGTTACGCGATTGGTTCTGGTATTAATTCTACTTCGTTAAGTTTTTTTGGGTATTTTTTGACGCTGCGCCCGTTTGGT
>JBAXGN010000361.1 GCA_037139415.1 Verrucomicrobiota bacterium
GCTACACTGGTGTCCAGCCGATACCAGTCTGTGGTTGCGGTCAGCGCTGGAATATGGGTCACCACCCATTGGTAATTGGAACTGATTTGCGTGACCGTCAACGGATAGTTAAAGGTTTCCAGTTCTTCGTACTGACCGTCCGGCTGTTTCAGCCCGGCGTGGTTTATCCCCAGGCGAATTCCAGCGCCTCGGGCGGTTGGTGATGGCCAGCCGGTTACCCCCGTGGAATCATTGACCAAAAGCTGCCCGTTGACATACAGGGAACGGTTCGTGGGGCTATGCGTCAACACGATGTTATACCAGTGATTCGATTGCCAGGCAATCTGCCCCTGCAAATAGCCGGGCGCTGACATCCCATTCGTGTAGAATCCAAAGTACAGGTTCGTGCCGGTCGCATCCAGCCCCAGCGCATACCAGCCATTGGCGCTCAGATACTCGCCCATTTCCAGCAACCGCGCGTCGGTTCCCGGTCCCGCGCCGGAATCCCAGTTCGGCTGGAACCACAGCGCCACGCTGCCGTTCCGGCAATTGATATTATTGACGTTCGTCCCGTTGATGAGTTCCTGCTCCTGGTAGATCAGCCCGGCATTCGTCATTTGGCGCGGGATACCCACCGCATTGCTGCTCCAACTGGCATACCGCGTCAACCCATTGGTGTAGCGCGGCATCTGCCCATCCTCGCCCACCAGCGACGCATCATTAAACGTCCAATGCCCCAGCCGCCGAAGCATGACGCTGTTGGCATCCAGCGGGTCCGTCCCATCAGCCAGTTCCTGCCCGTCATTCACCCCGTCATAATCCGTATCGGGATTCGTTGGGTCGGTGCCGTTCTGGTACTCGGCAAGGTTGCTTATCCCGTCCCCATCGTAGTCGCCATCGGCAGTTTGGTTGAAGTTGCCAAAATATTTCCATTCCCACGCATCCGGCAACCCGTTGCTATTGGCATCGGCATTGCCTTTGCCCACCAGCAAATCATAAACATCCGATAACCCATCGGCATTGCTGTCGTTGGTGGCACCAACGGTGTACAGGCACCAGGGCGTGGGCGCGTTGGTATGGACAAAGTTGGTCTGGCCGGGGGTGCCCCGGAAGAACCAGGTCCACTGACTGTTCGTCACGTGCGCGCCCACCAAATTCGTGGTGTAGAACAGATCGTACACCCCATTGGTTTCCCCGCCCGCAATGGTCAAGTCAATGGCATTGGTGTCATACACAATCTTGGAAATCCGCAAACAATTCGTGGGTGACGATTCCGTCCAGGTACTCGTGGTAAAACTGTAGTTGGTGCCGCCGCCGCCGCCGCCGGGACCGGGATCGGGCGGCGTTGGTCCTCCCTCGGCACGTTGTGGCCCATGGTGGCGCCGCAACGTCCGATAGCGCGCCAGTTCCTCCTGAACCGTGACCGGTCCCATGGCGGCCAGCAGGCTCTGCGATTGATAGTCCCACCCAAACTGTTCTTCCGTGCAGGCATACGGGAAGAAATAGATTTCATCCAGTCGGCCCTGGAGTTTCTCCAACCCACCCGGATTGGAGCCCAAATAACACAGCCAGTTATCCAGGTCAGAAGGGTGCGCCAAAGTTGGCAGCCCTCGATTCGTGGCGATGGTCTTGCCGTCCAGAATCAGGGTCACGGCCTCTGGGCCATAGACCACCCCGAATTGATGAAAGACATCCTTTTCCAAGGCAACGGTAGCATGAACGATATCCACCGCCTGACCAGCGTGATACGCGCTCAAGTACACGGTGTTGCCGTCGGGATCAAAGTACAGCGCAAACCCGGTCGGGGTTCTCGCATTCACGTGTGCGATTTCCATCAAGCGGGCATGGGTGCCCGGCCCTTGGCCACCCAAGGCGGTGCTGGTCCAGGCCACCGAGAACCACAGGCGAATGCTGCCGGAGTTGGGTGAGAAGTTGGGCCGTTTGCGGGTTCCTTTGGCGGGGATCATGCAGTAGGAACGTGTCTCGCCGGTCATGAGCAGCGATTCCCCGGACCACGATTCCGCAAATTGCACGCCCTTCAAATAGACGGTGCCCGAAACCGCTTCGGCCACAAAGTTTGTCTTCTGATCATTAGCCCGGAATATCAGGGACTCCCCTTCCGGCAGGGCTGGCCGCGCAGGCCTGGACTTGGCAGATGCTTCAAAAGGCAGACCGGCAATGGAGAAGCAGGCGACCACGTAAATAAGTCGAAAACCTGCCCACACCTGGTTCGTGTATATGTTCATAATTCCAAATGTATTTTCCAGCCCAAACGCGCAGTAATATAATCTCACTGCGGATCGTGAGTATTACTACAGAGAGTCCGATTT
>JBAXGN010000362.1 GCA_037139415.1 Verrucomicrobiota bacterium
CCACGGATAAAAAAATCACCGAAAACAGTTGCAAAAATTAACACCGTTGCTGGGGCGTGCTCAGCGCACGCCCAATAACCTGCGTCCAGCAGGCAAAAGACTTCGGCTGTTTGACGATCAAACAGTTGACGCCGTCCTTCCAAGGGATGTCGTGCATATTCATATTATCGGCATCGAGAATGGGTATGGCACCGCGCGTCAGCGCCTCGAAGGGGCGTTGCGTCCAGGAAGTTCCCGGCAGACAAATCAAGAAATCCGTGTCATCCAACAGCCTCACATATTCCGCTATCGTAGGCCGCGTGCCATTCACCGTCCAAGCTACCGCCGGCCGATCTCCCCCAGGAGCCTGACCGGAATCACACACCCGCAGTGAGGAATTCCGCGCAAATAGACCAAGCAAATGGTCGCACAAGGCAGCCCGGTACGGTCCACGCGCGCCGGTTGCGGCCAAAACAAAACCGCGTTTTTTCTCAACCTGCCAGGGCCGGGCCATTTCTTGCTGCGCCAGGGTCTCGAAAAGAAAGTGAAGGTTAGGGCCCACCGCAAGCGGATAGCGCCTGCGAACGAAGGACCAACAATCCGCACGCGGAAAGATGGTTGCGTAGCAAACCGATTCCACCCGACCCAGCCAGTCCCTATTTTGCAGCCAGGCCCTTCCTTGCTGAAGCAGCATCTGCCAGTAGTGCCCAAACTGCGCATCGTAGAAAAGAATGACTCGGCGCGCACGGGCAACCCGCCTCCGCAATGTCCGCAAATCCTCAGCGGCAAACCTCAGCCAATGCGACCATCCCACAATTAACAGATCGTACTCCCGATCTGGATCATCCGCTAAATCACATATCAGCAAATTAGGCTGTTGGGCTAAAACGGAAAGTGTCACGTCATGATCAACCGTCTCGCCCTCCGGTTTGCGTTTCACATGCAACGTCACGTCCTTGCCGTCATCCAATAATGCCTTGATCACAGCAGCCAAGCCGGGATGAAGGGAAGGCGAGTAGATGCCGATGCGTTTAACGGATAAGAATTTGCTTTGGGGCATTGTTCATGCTTTCACGTGTCACGTTGCGGTAAGAGAGCATTGCTTTTGAATCGCCATCATATATCACACAGTTTGTGCGCATGTGTAGAAGTTTACGCCAATGTCATTATGGGGCAAGCGCGAATTTTGAGCGGGGAGAAGGTAGTTTTTAATGATGACCCGTTTTTCGACCCGAGTCATTGTCATCGCAACGCAGGTTTCCAAACCCGCTGTTCGCCGACTTCCCAGTCGGCGTATACACAACCACTCGCTGATTTGACGCCAATACTTGGCCTGTAACTCTTGACGGAAAACCATAGTGACAGGATATTAAACACCGTGACGGTGAGCAATACGTTTCAATTCAGTACAACGGCGCGGGTGGATACTCTCCGATGAACCAGAGGATTGGCACAAATGCTTAACCGGCGGCCTACGTATGGAAAATAAACTGATCGTCAGGAGTGAAGTGGATTTGATCGAAGTGCATCTCGTGGAGGGCGGGGTTTTCGTGCTGGAGATCACCGACTATGGCCACGGCATGTCGGTTGATCGCAGGGTCATACCGGCGTCCCAAGTTGATGCGATCGTTCAAAATCTGCATGACCGGGAATTTTGTGAACGGCTTTCAAAGAACCGGGGCCGATTGAAGCCGTATGAATTATCATGCTAAAACTACGTGTCCAGAAAGGGGGCATTCATTCACAGCCGTATGAGCGGGCCAGCCCAAGCGCACAGTGAGTCAAAAAAGAATACTTTTGGTCTCAGAAGAATTTTGCTTGTTGACAATGAACCGTTAATGAATAGCCGCTTTTTCTTTTTTGACTCCTTTTCGGCGCTGGCCTCGCGCAAGTTCCGCAAACGGCTGGATTGAGCGTCAGGACTGGAAAACAAGGATAAAACTAGTACAAACCTAGTACGGGTTTGGAATTTTGGTTTTATTAATTGTTATGTTTTTGTGATGAAACAAAATTTTTTACACAAATTGTGATAAAATTGTGATGAATTTGATTTTTCATCACAATTCTTTGACCACGGATGGAAAGTCGAACATGGCAGAAAAATTTATTGGCAAAAACATTATGACCAGAAGGTGCCAAGACCGAAGACCGGAGCCCGCGAATCACGCCAATCCACGCGAATGGTTGCCGCCAGTTCGGAGTTCGAAATTCGGGTCTCGAATATCTATTCATATTCATGTCATTCATGGGCGACATGGTAGCAGAGTCTGGTTGAGGGTGGTTTCCTCCCAGAGGAGAATAATTCGATTTCGG
>JBAXGN010000363.1 GCA_037139415.1 Verrucomicrobiota bacterium
CTGTAAAAGCCGGAGTCAATGCAATCGTAGCAGGTTTCTTCGTCGCCGTGGTCCAAATGCACCGCGAAGATCGCTTCCGGGAAAATTTCGCCGGCGGAACGGATGATGGCTTCCAGCATCCGCTTGTCGGTGTACTTCCGGGCACCCTTGGAGATTTGGATGATGAACGGTGCCTGGCTGGCCAGACAGCCTTTGAACAAGCCCATGGCCTGCTCGGCGTTATTGATATTGTACGCTCCAATGGCGTACTTTCCGTACGCGACCTTGAAGAGTTGGTCTGTGGTAACGATCATAGTGTTTCTTATTCTGTGTTTTGTTATTTTAGTGCTGTTTCGGTACTAAGTTTCAAAGTCCAGGCGATGAAAATCAGGGCCAGCCTCGCAAGGCGCTTGCGGGCTCGTCGCTACTCATCGTGTATTTCCGTCACAACCATCCGAACAACATAGCGGATTCCCGTGCGGCGGTCAAACATGGAATGGAAAATGCCTCGCCGGGGCAATCGGCCCAGACATGATGCGTTTGACGATAAATTTGACTAATGAACTGTTAACCCGGCCTTATTTAAAAGTGCCTTTTGGCACGCGGCAAATTGAACACGGAAAAGTTGACTCTTTTCAACTAATGTCTAACTTAAGGGGAAGTTTATGAAGATTATCATACCGATTTTATCTCTTGTATTGGCAGGCAGCCTCGGTGGCGCAATTAACGCAGCGGCGGAAACCGCCGCGGCTGGGACTGTTTCCGGAACGGTTCTTGAAATCGCCAACGCCGGGGCATACACCTATGTGCAACTGGATACCGGTAAGGAAAAAGTTTGGGCAGCCGCGCCACAATTCCCGGTCAAAGCCGGCGACAAGGCGTCGTTTGCCAATGGGATGCCCATGCAAAACTACACCAGTAAAATTCTCAATCGCACCTTTGCCACGGTTTATTTTGTGGGTGTCATCACCGTCGGTGACCGCCAACCGATCACCACTGATTCGGCCATGAATCCCCACTCGCCGGGTGGCACTGCCGACCCGCACGCACAAATGCGGGCACAAACCCCGTCGAGTAAGGTGGATTTCACCGGGATCAAAAAAGTGGCTGGGGGAATGACGGTCGCGGAGGTGGTGGCCTTGAAAAGCGAATGGGGCGATAAACCGGTTTCTCTACGCGCCAAAGTGGTGAAGTATAATGCCATGATCATGGGCAAAAATTGGCTTCATGTTCAAGATGGCACCGGTTCCAGCGGAGCCAATGATTTAACGGTTACAACCGCGGACACTGTCAAAGTTGGTGATACGGTTCTGGTGCAGGGAAAATTGTCCTTCAACAAAGACTTCGGGGCTGGATACAAATACGGCCTTGTGATGGAAGATGCGAAAGTCACCACTGAGGGGGCGAAGTAGCAGAAGGCCAGCCACCAAAACACGCAGGACCAGATATGGGGCTGCGGTCAGTTGCCCATTACCGCATGAAAGGTGTCGGCCTCAGTGAGCGCTTGACGATGAACGGGGGAGAATTACTATCACCCCCCATGCGTCTTGGCCATAAGCAAGGTTCCCTGGCAGCGTAGCGTTGAGTGACGCGGGATGGGGTGTCGGAAAAAGTTATTTCTATCTATCTATCATGATCTACCGACTCCAAATGTTCGCGATGCGCAAAACATCAGCCCGTCGAATCCTCCTGGGCCTTATCCTGTTACAACTATTGCCAGCCACCCTGCCGGCGGCGGATTGGCCCTGCTGGCGCGGTCCAGATGGTTTGGGCGTGAGCACCGAGAAAAGCCTTCCCGTGCAGTGGGGCAAGGATAAGAACATCGCATGGAAAACCGCGCTGCCGGGCAAAGGGGCCTCCTCGCCCGTCATCGTGGGTAATCGCGTGTATCTCACCGCCCAACCAACGAATCTCAGTCTGCATGTGCTGGCTATCAGCCGTGAGCGGGGCGAGATCCTCTGGGATCGCGAAATCGGGCGCGGCACGCTTCATGCCAACAAACTGCATAACATGGCCTCCCCCACGCCCATGGCCGACGGCCAGCACGTCTGGGCCATGTTCGGCACGGGCGACCTTGCCTGCCTGGATAACGACGGCAAAATCCTCTGGCAACGCAACCTCGTGCAGGAATACGGCGTTTTCAAGTTCGGCCACGGCTACGGATCCTCGCCGATGCTCGATGCGGGACGGCTGTTCATTGTCTGCATGCACCAGGGGCCCTCCTATGTACTGATTCTGCTGAAAAACCCTTGGTCATTTTTTGAGGCCCTTGGCTGGGCTGG
>JBAXGN010000364.1 GCA_037139415.1 Verrucomicrobiota bacterium
TTATTCAAAAACCTGCAAAAAATCCGCATTGTTAAGTCCGACAGGCTGCTAGGGAACTTGCAGCTTCCGGCTTTAAGCATAGCAAAATTACAGGCCATTGGAAAGATCATAGCAATCTCTGTTGCGACTGGCGCTGTGTTGAGTGGCGACAGAGGACAGAAGGTGCCATACTTCCGCTATGACATAAGTCCCGGAATTACATCTTTCGGTCCGGGGACGGATGTTACATCAAGACCGGACCTTACGTGGTCAGAAGCCGTGTCTATCACCTATTTTAGAAATATCAGCGTTCTTTACATGTACACGATCCTTGCTGGGCCTGGCGAAGTTGGTCCCCACCCTGATGGCCCCATGGTATTTGGTAAACCGCAGTTCCAACTTCGAAAAACCATCTTGTTTCCTGATGTCATCCAAACTAGGGTTCTAAGGAAAGGGCAAGACTAAATGCCATTTTCACTGAATATCGAGAGCCTAATAGGCAAGCCGTTAAATATCGTACCAAACCTAGGTTTTGGTGGTTGGCGGCTGACGTTTGGTGACGAGATCATCGAGGAGATCACCACGCCCCAACCATTTCAAGCGCAGATTAGCGACTTGCTTTACATTAATCATCAGATAGTTGCAGTCCTTGCTACCATTGACTTGACGATCGAGAAACGTCGGTTCCTTTGGGGTTACTTCGGATGCCGTACCGACTCGTTGATCGATCTGCGGGAGCGGTCAGTCGGTTGCAATATTCTTCTTTCTGACACAAAACCCTATTTGAGCGATACGGTTGCTTATCCAGATCCTCAGAACACCAGAACGCCATCTCGGATCGAGTTACGCGGCCAAGGGCGGGTGTCGTTGGAACGCTCATGAACGTAAAGGCACTAAAGAACTTGAATGAACTTTCTTGAAACAGGAAGCACTCCATTTGTGAATGGGGCCGATGGCTTGCGGCAACAGCCTTCATGACATCCAAATTAAAGTAATGAGCTATTTGCCTCCAACAGCAGTTCGATTTGTGGCCGAAGAAGACCTGGATAGCTTTGCTGCCGAGATCTTATCCATATACGAGTCTTTGCGAAAGGTTGTCGGAAAAACGAATGCCGAGACTGTCCGGAAAAGGGGTCAAACTATAACAATGGCCTAGTTTCATCTGATTTTTCCTTTCGTTTTCTTTGTTGCAGTCGCGTCGTGGTGCTTTTCCAACTGCCCAGGTGCAACCGGGCTGCAATGGCTTTGATCGTCAATGTCGTTTCCCGCCGCAACCGGGCCGCCACCGCCACCTTTTCCGGATCACTCTTGGTCCGGTGCTCCAAATCCACCCGGGTCCAACCCAATCGTTTTAGTTCCTCGTCAATAATGCGTTCGGCCTTGGCTTCCGCGCTCTCCCGCCGCAGTTCCCCGGCATGATGTTCCCCCAACTGCCCGGCCATCCGGTCCAGCAATTCCTGTCGAAAGGTTTCCGGCCCGAGACACCATCCCCGCCGCAATGGCTCCCATTCCGTACCATCGCTTTCCCGCGCCCGCATGGTTTCCATCCGCCGCTCGAATTCCTGCCGCCCCGCCGCCGTATCGGTCGGAATTCCATGTTCCCCCATTAACCGGTCCACCCGCACCCAAGCCGGACGGTGCGCCGGGGACGCCAAGTACCAGGCAAACCTGCTCCAAGGATAACTCAATAACCGGTCTTCCACCGTCAAAAGCCTGGCCCGCACCGGATTCAAGTGTGCGTAATCGTAGACCGTTTTCAGGTAGCCGCGGCTATTCCCATCCACGATCAGCGCTTTGTAGCGTCCGCTAAACACATGGCCGAAGAGCTTGCGCCGATGATTCAGGCGCAGCGTGTAGGTGCTCAAGAGTCAGCGCATCCCGGCCACCAGGTTGCCTTGGGGAGTTTCCACCACCAAATGGAAGTGATTACGCATGAGACAATAGGCGTGGACTTGGAAATCCGCCTTTTGACAGGCTTCCGCAAGGGTTTTGAGGAAATCCTGACGGTCCACCTCGTCGTGGAAGATGTCTTCCCGCCGATCCCCACGCGACATCACATGGTAGATGGCCCCGGGATATTCAACGCGCAATTGCCGTGGCATGGTGGGAAGTTATACTGTTTTCTCTAAATAGTCAAGTCATTGTTATAGTTTGACCCCTTTTTTATCAAGATAGGCCACCCCCTCGACCAGATAGTTGCGGCCTTCAAATTGTTCATAGACCTTGTACACCG
>JBAXGN010000365.1 GCA_037139415.1 Verrucomicrobiota bacterium
CTCCCAGCCCAGCCAAGGGCCTCAAAAAATGACCAAGGGTTTTTCAGCAGAATCTCATCCTATGGTTTGACACTATTATTTTGTGTTTTTGTAGTTACCGGACTCATTTTGCTGTCGGGCTGCATAACAGATAAGCAAATCGCAGTGAGTGACAAACATTTGTTTGAGTGTGTAAAAATAGGCATGAGCCGTGCAGACGCAGAAAAAATACTTGGGAATTCAGTGCTGGAGGTAGGTGATGAATATCACTACGGAAAACAGCCAAAAATTAAGGGATGGGATTCGCCTGAATCACCTACTTCAATTATAATTATATATTCTTCCGAAAACATTGTTCAATCTAAAAAGTTTTTTGGAGACAATTGAGGATTGAAAAGGGAATAAACGAGATTAATGACATGTAAGTCATTTCTCCAGAACCAAAAAAAGAGGCGGCAACTAGAACAACGCCTTAAATGAGACGATATTATTGTCTAGTCAGGCAATGGCTCCTGGGCCGCCATTCCACCACCGGCAACAAAACCTTTCGACATACATGGCGCTTCCACGTCAACGTAGCCGGGTCATGTGCGATGTGGCATTGCAGTTTGGACCGTTGACCATCCACTGGTATGGAGTACTGGTGGTGACGGGATTTATTTTGGGCCTGTGGACCGCCAGCCGGCGCGGGCTCCGGGACAATTTCGCGCCGGAAAAGATCATGGACCTTGGGCCCTGGCTGCTCGGCGGTGCCATCATTGGATCGCGGTTGTTATCTGTGATTTCGTATTGGCAGGAAGACTTCGCCCGGCAGCCCATTTGGGAAATCTTCATGATCCAGAAAGGCGGCCTGAGAACTGAGGTGCGAGGAATGGGACAAATGAGACGGATGAAACGCATGAGCGGAGGACCAATCTCATATCGGGGAATGCTGATTTATTGGGGGCGGTGGGGGCTTTAGTGGGTGCCTTTGCTCTCCGCCTTCGGGCGGAAGTCGAGCTGAGGCGGCGGCGACGGCACGAACGAGACGTTCTCTTCGTGGATGGCTGGGCAACCACGGACCCTGATCAGTTCGGCTTTGGTGCGATTGTCCCTGACCGTGACCCGCCAGTTGCGAAGTTCGTTTTTCTGCTGATTTATTGCGCTCAGCAGGAGTCCGCGGTTGCCTTCCACTGTGACCCGGCATTGGTCGGCGATGAGCGAGGAAATCCCCGTCGGGAGTGAGTTGGTCGAGGGAAGAAAGAGCGCGACCGCAGCAGCGCTGGGGCGAAGAAACTCGCAGTTAGTGACCCGGATGTTGAACGGCGGAGGACCTTCAACCCGGCTGTTGAAGAAGGCATGCAAACCGTAGGCTACGTCCGCGAAAGCGGAGTTTGAAATGACGGTGGGAGGCCCGTGAACCACCAGTGCGGTCTTGAGTTGAGTACGAAACTCACATCCGCTCACCACCGCGTCTGTAATGGGCCGCAAGAAAGCCAGGTCCCCCACTGCGAGGGCCGCCACCGGCCCTTCCAGAGTAACCCAAACCTCGCGATAGCGTATGCGCTCCACCGCCTTCACTTTGGCGTAACCCAGATGCTGGAAACCCGGCCCACCCAGGAACGAGAGAGATTGCCCGGGTTGAATGACGAGGTCGTTGGTGACAATTTCCCCGTGGTCCAGGCGGACGCGCGGTCCCTGCACCTCCCGAACCACCTCGGAGGAGATTTTGAAGTTGATGGAGTCGTCCATTAAGGCCTCGAAAGTCGAGTTCAGGACCTGTGGCATCACCGTGAGGCTCTTGAAGTGGGCTCCATCGCTGTTGCCGGCGATGAGTCGGTTCGTCCCTGGTTTGCGTACAATCCTGCAACTGTCCAAAACGACCGCTTCGCTGCCGGAGGCGACGAAGGTCATTTGCGGGGCCGCGTAGGAGACCACACGCTCAAGGCGAACATCCTGGGAAAAAGTGATGTAGATGTTTGCGGATGCGGAGCTCAGGAATCGCCCCTGTTTGTCGCGCCGGGGAACAACCGCCGGAAAGGGCCGTTTCACGGCGATGAAATCCCCCACCTTGAGCCGAGCAAAACGTTTGTCGAGGTTGGAGTTGTGGAATCGCACCTCAAGGGTGTGTGACCGGAGAGTAACTTTGTTCAAGCGGCGATTTGGAGTTTGAGGT
>JBAXGN010000366.1 GCA_037139415.1 Verrucomicrobiota bacterium
ATTATGTCCGGGCTTCTTAAAAAAACTGCTTTTCTAAGTCCGACAGGCTGCTAGGGAAAAGAGACAGACAGACGACTGGTTCCGGTCTGCCATCATCGCTGCAAGATTTGTTCATGAGTACTTGAGTTTCACGGGCAATTGGCTAATGCTAGCCCCCGTTTTTGTTATGACGACTGAGCATCAACTGGAAAAGAACGGCGCCCAACCGGCGCCCTCCGATTTTATTCGGGACATTGTGGCGGTGGATTTGAAGGCGGGCAAGTATGCCAAGAGCATCACCCGTTTCCCGCCCGAGCCCAACGGCTATCTGCACATTGGCCATGCCAAGTCCATTTGCCTGAACTTCGGCATTGCCCGGGAGAACCAGGGCCAGTGCAACCTGCGCATGGACGATACCAACCCGGCCAAGGAGGATGTCGAGTATGTCGAGTCCATCCAGCAGGATGTCAATTGGCTGATTGCGGGTTGGGCCAACGACCGTCTGGGGCTCAAGCCGGTGGGGAAGACCCCCGAGGCCATCACCCATAACGGCCAGCCGGATTTTCACATGGCGGCGGTGTTGACCGGCCAGGCGGCCAGCGGCAAGCTGGAGCCGTTTTATGCCTCAGATTATTTTGCACAGATCTATGAGTACGCCGTGACGCTGGTTAAAAAGGGCAAGGCGTATGTCTGCGATCTCAGCCCGGAGGATATGGACAAGCTGCGCGGCTCACCGGATCGCGTGGGCGAGGAAAGCCCCTTCCGGAGCCGTTCGGTCGCGGAGAATCTGGACCTGTTCCAGCGGATGAAGGCCGGGGAATTCCCGGACGGTACGCGTACGTTGCGCGCCAAGCTGGACATGTCCTCGCCAAACATCTGGATGCGCGACCCGGTGCTGTACCGGATTCGCCATGTGGAGCATCACCACACCGGCAGCGCCTGGAGCATCTACCCGATGTACGATTTTGCGCACTGCCTGAGCGATTATATTGAAGGCATCACCCACTCGATCTGCACGCTGGAGTTCGAGGTGCACCGCCCGCTGTACGACTGGATTCTGGAGAATTTGGACCTGCCTCGTCCGCTGCCGCACCAGTTCGAGTTTGCGCGGCTGAACCTGAGCTACACGGTGATGAGCAAGCGCAAGCTGCTGCAACTGGTGCAGGAAAAACTGGTGCGCGGCTGGGATGATCCCCGCATGCCAACGATTTCCGGTTTCCGGCGTCGCGGCGTGCCCGCCGTCGCCCTGCGGCATTTCTGCACCACCATCGGGGTGACCAAATATGACGGGCTTACGGATGTGGCGCTGCTGGAGCACGCCATTCGGGAGAACTTGAACGCCTGCGCCGTGCGTCGCCTAGCGGTGCTGCGCCCCATCAAGGTGGTGCTGACCAATTATCCCGAGGGCAAGGTCGAGGAGCTGGATGCGGTGAATAATCCGGAGGATCCCAATGCCGGCACGCGCAAGCTGTCGTTCAGCCGGGTACTGTACATTGACCGCGACGACTTCATGGAAGTGCCGCCGCCGAAGTATTTCCGGCTGCGGCCGGGCGGCGAGGTGCGGCTGAAGTACGCGTACATCATCAAGTGCGAACAGGTGGTAAAGGATGCCGCCGGCAACGTGACGGAGCTGCATTGCACCGCCGATCTGGACAGTAAAACCGGCGGGGCCACTTCCAGCCGCAAGGTCAAGGGCACGATCCATTGGGTGAGCGCCGCGCATGCGGTGGATGCCGAAGTGCGGCTGTACGACCGCTTGTTCCATGTACCGGAGCCGGATGCCGGAGGCGATTTCAAGGCGCATCTGAACCCGCACTCGCTGGAGACCATCACCGCGAAACTGGAGCCGTCGCTGGCCACAGCGTCTGCCGAGCAGCGTTATCAATTCGAACGCCTGGGGTATTTCGCCGTGGATGCGGATGCCGCACCCGGCAAGCCGGTGTTCAACCGCACGATTACCCTGCGCGATACGTGGGCCAAAGAGTCTGGTAAAGCGTAAGGGTTTAGACGGCAACCAATAGCAGGCGAAATGCCAACTATTTGCGTGGCGCAAGAGCGCCGAAAAAGTGCATGA
>JBAXGN010000367.1 GCA_037139415.1 Verrucomicrobiota bacterium
CGGATGGCACGGATGAAAAACAGCCCAGCAGGGATTGCGGATTGCGGATTGCGGATTGCGGAATGGTTCGTCGCCTGACCGCGACGGCTACATGCTGGGGGTTGCTCCTTGGGCTGCACCTGGGCGTGACGCAGACTGCCGCTGCCGCGTGCGGGTTGGAAGTGCGGCTGGACGTCATTACGGTGGCCACCAATTACACCAAGGTTGGCTTCCCGGCCCTGGTGCGTGACCCGCAAAACCCCACCATTTATTTCGGCAAGGAGATTACCAATTACAACAGCCAGAGTTACGATGCGGAAGGCTACACCATTTCCTGTTTGAATTGTCACGACAGCTATTCCGCAGGCACCCGCGCGGTCTATGCATTTTCATTGACCAATTTGACCACCCCGACATGCACCGACTTCTTCGGCGTCATCAACAAAAGCGTTACGTACCGCGATACTAACGGGTTCCCGGTCAATGAAAGTTGTAATTTCAGCACTACGAGTCTCGGCACTTGGACGGCTAATCCGGGCTGCGTGGCCAATTATGAGTGTCGCTATGACAACTCCATTTACAACACGCTGGTGAGCAACCTGACGGCGCAACAATATGAACTTTCCCAGAGCTATGCCGCCAATGATTTGATGTATTCGAGCGACAACAGCCCGATTGGGGAATTCTCCAACGCCTGTCAGGTGTATCAAAAAATCAACCTCGACAGCGCGTATTCCCTCTCCGACTTCGTCGCCACGGCGCAAGGGTGTTTGAGCAGCATCCCGTGGCCGGGTTGGTCCAATGCGACGGACTATGGCGTCGCGGAATACGGCAGCATCACCAATGTCATCTACCCGCCGTCGGCCTACGACAGCCTCGAAACCGCCGGTTTTCAGGCGGCCTATGGCAAGCTGAAGTTCCGCATTGCCTTTCGCGGCCCCAAGGATGAGAAAGCCCGCATTGAATGGCGATACGTTTTCATTCCCATGGATGGCGGCCCGCCGGTGACCAACTCGGTGCAATATGAGGATGTGACTTTCACGGGCGACCTGCAATATATCCAAAAAACTGGCGGGGAAGACGGCCTGGAACTGGGACCGCCCCCGAGTCCCGGTCAACTGATGGTGAAGTTGGACACGACCTGGCAATGTAGCAGTGAGATATGTCAACTCGGCCAGACCACCGCGAATTTGGACAGTGTGAATGTCAAGTTCGGCCTGGGGAATCGTTTTGGCGGCTCGCCCGCCGGCTACTTGTATCTCAACGCGGCCACGCTGGACAGTGGCTTGGGCACGCCCCAGGGGCTGGCCAGCTTCTTAAATAATGACGGGCAGGTGATCCGGGGCAGCGGCAACGTCTTGCGCCAGGTGCGGGTGCCCGAAGGGCTGGCCGATATTGTGGCGGTTACCGGGCAAAAGTATGAAATCCGCTTCTACAGTCAGGCGGGGAGTTGGAACACTGCGTCCAACTGTTATGTGCCTACTGGAAACCCGCTGAAGACCAGCACGATTGAGTATGTCGCGGGCAGTCCGTCGGTGCTGCGCATTAGCGATGCGCAATCCGGGTTGGCGTATGAATACACCAGCGAAGTCAATAATGGGCAAACGGACTGGAGTCTGACGACGCGGCAGGGGGCGACGGTGTTGCGGCAGGAATCGCTGACGATCAGCGCCGATGAAACGGCGCAAGCCCGCGCCATCGGCACACCCGATGCCATCGTTTATGAGGAAGTGAGCGAGTGGGCCACGTACGCCGCGCCGCTGGGCAAGGTGCGGGTACGGCAAATCATCAATCCCAACGACCCCAATCCGCAAACCAACTCGTGGAGCTATTACACGAATCCGGGGGATACCAACCGCTATGGGTTATTGGCGCAAACCAGCCAGGCCAACGGTTACTGGGAGCGCTATTATTATGACGACGCCAGACGGCTGACCAACAAGACCAGCCAGTTCAAGACTGCTGCTCCCGACGCGGCTTTCAACCAATGCCGGGCCATCACGTATTCATACGCCAGCGTGGATGCCACGGTGGATAACGGCAGCCAGGAACCGCTCACGCCCCGGAGCAC
>JBAXGN010000368.1 GCA_037139415.1 Verrucomicrobiota bacterium
CGGGAACGTGACCTTCCAGCAGGCCGGAAGGCGCTGCGCCGGACAGCGCGTTCCGCAGGGGCCAATGGCTCCAAACTCGAACCGTTGCTTGAGCGTCTGGGCTTCCCACCCCGACGGCTCGTATTCCTACAAGTATGAGTCAGAACAATCCAGTCACCATGAAACCGAACGCTCCAACTCTTATGAAGCCGGACTCCCCGCCCGTCTTCTACGTCGGCCTGGATGTGGCCAAGGCTGCCTTGCAACTCGACCTGGCCGGGCCCAGCAATTCTCACTATGCAGTCCGGGGTTGGGGAACGCGTGGGTGATGGAGGATGAAAAGGGAGGATCGAACCGGGGTGGCGGCCGTGCTCCAGCGGGCGGGCACCGGAGCTGGGCATGGCTCCGCTCACACGCCCGGCGGCGTGTGTTTCTGCGCCCGGGCGGGGCTCAGCTTTTGACGGTGGCGTGGGGTCCGATCTCCAGGCCCCGCATCATGAAATCCATCAGGCGCGACCAGTTCTCAAAAGGCAGATACGTGGTCAGCGCGCGCAGATGCTCGAAGAACGTCCGCCTGGCCCCGACCGTGGTGCGGATGAGTTGGTAGTCGGCATCGGCCAGTTCCAGAAAGGTGTGCAGCGCGAAGGCCAGCAGGTTCAGCGTCGCCAGCAGCGCGGACAGATGTTCTTTGCCGTGGCCGAAATTGTGTTCGCGATGATAGCCCTTCGTTTTGAGCACGTTGTTGTTTTCATTCTCGATCTTCCAACGGGCGCGCCCGGCGGCGACCCACCCGGCCACGGTGTCCGCCGTGAGCGCCCGGTCGGTGATCCAGGCGTTGTGATACAGCATTTTGCCGGCGTCGTCCGTCACCGTCACGTCGCACCAGTTGACCTTCAAGGCGGCGGCGGAATCGGTCAACGGCACCGCGTGGGCCCAGCGATAGACGTGCCGTTCCCAGCGGTGGGACTGGCCCTTGGTCCGCAACGTGAGCGTGGGCCGCTCCCGGCCCGGCGCCAGCGCCTCGACCCACTGGCTCAGATGCAGATGCGACGCGGGCTTGCAGGTGAAGAGGAAATGAAAGTCGTGCAGCAACACCTGCCGGCAGAACGGCTGGTGGGCATAGAGATCATCGCCCAGCAACGTGTCGTTGCCGGTGTGATAACGCGCGGCGTGCGCCGCCAGCCAGCGCTTGGCCGCGGCGATCTCGCAATCCTGCTTGGCGTGGCCGTCCTGCGGCACGATGAACTCCGGCCGCAACGGCACCACCTGCGCGTGGCCCGGGCTGACGATGACCGGCGTGATCGCGCTGTGAAAATGCGTGGTCTGGCCGTCGGCGTGCCGGAGACAGGAACCGTTCGGGCAGTGGATGTTTGGGGATTGCGAGGAGAAATACCACGTCGCATCCAGCGCGATGAGCCGGGTGTTTTGGCCGGCCCGCATGGCCGGCAACAAACCCTGTTGATCAAAGGCCTGATGCAGATCATCGAACAACTCCAGCAGAGGTTCCGGCGCGACCGAGTCGAGCGTTTGGCGGATATGATTGTCCGCGGGGATGGCCTGGACCTGGAACAGACTGCGGGCATGGTTGCGGGCGCGGGACCGTTCCATGTTCCGCTGGAAACTCAGAAACGAGGGCGACTGGGTGAAGAACACCGCGAACGCCGCCAGCGCGATGTCGGCCATGGAGTACTGCGTGTTGTCGCCGGTGCGCGGATCCGGCAGCGCGCCGGCCACGGCGCGCAGACGGGCGATGAGGTCATCGAAACCGAGCAGCTTCACGCGCTCTTTATGCCGGTACGGGGCCAAAAGTACAAGTTACAATTGTGTGACAATTGTCACACTCTGGTGACAGACCTCCCGCACGCGCGCTCGCCACGCTGCCACGCCCAGCCCCATCCTGCATAATGAGAGTTGCTGATAAAAGCTGTCCTATATGACACCGGACTTCCCACTCCGGGCCGAGGGCTTCGCC
>JBAXGN010000369.1 GCA_037139415.1 Verrucomicrobiota bacterium
CCGGGCGTTCGGCGGCCATTGGGGGAACCAATTGCCTGAGCTTCAGTTGGTCCACCGCCATGACTAATTACGTGCTGGAGATGGTGGACGGGCTCTCGGGCAAGACTTGGGGTGAAGTGCCCGTGACTGCCGTCACCAATGCCGGTAATGTCTCCCTGAACATTCCCCTCACCAATAAACAAGGCTTCTTCCGTCTCCGCAAACAGGGGCAGTAAGCCAATATAATTAATAGACTATTATGAAAATACAATCATTTTTTTCAAGAAAGACAATTTGCGCTGCTGTCATCACAGGCCTTGGATTGTTCACTCTGTCGGTTCAGGCGCAAACCCTACCTATTATTACTGCCTCGCCCCAGACGCAGTGGGTTCCGCTGGGCACCAATATGCAGTTCAGCGTGCAGGCCAGTGGATCCAGTCCTCTGGCGTACCAGTGGTACTTCAACGGAGTACCGGTGGCGTACCAGACGAATAACATCTTGACCATTGTCAATGCCGGGCTTGGGCAGTATGGTGGCTACTTTGCCATTGTCACCAATGATGCCGGGAGTGCCACCAGTGCGGTGGCGACCTTGGGATTCCTGCCCTCCGCCCAAGCGGAGTTTAATATTTCGCGTGACTTTACCTTAAGTAACAATCCGTTTGGGGTATGGACCGCAGGCTGGAAAGCCACAAATCGTGGAGCCTTCACTCCGTACACCTTTAAAAGAACTGTCAAAGACGAAGTTGGTGTTGATTCGGAAACATGGGCGCGTTATAGTAATGATGATGGAAGTTTGCAACGCCACGCGTTTGGTTCCAAAATCAATGGCATGGCTGGTTCTGGACAAGCTATTTTCGCGCCAGGCATTATGTGCTTGTTCCCGGGGTCGAATCCGAACACCGATTTCTATGCTGTGGCACGTTTTACTGTGCCTGCTGGCGCTGGCGGAACCTACATCATCCGCGCGGCAGTGGAGTCTGTGTGGAACGGTTCGTTGAGTGGCGACGCTGATTTTCGGGTGGAATATAATTCAGTGGAACTATTCAGTAACACCATCGCTCCCTCCACCACAACCGTAACGAACGGCACTACCTATAACGGCGTACTCACCTTAAGTCCGGGAGATACGGTGGATTTCATGGGTGGTCGCGGATTGGAACCCAACTCTAGTGGGGCCGGGCTAAAGCTCTACCTGTCCATTGATTGCATGATCACCAACCCCAATCCTCCTTCGGTGTATTGTCCGTTGGCGAATCTGACCTTTAGCGACGGAGACCTCTATACGTTTAGCGCACAAGTTTTGGGTGCGGAACCCATCTCCATGCAATGGCAATGTCAGAACACCAACCTGCCAGGTGCCACGAACAGCTACCTGCCATATACTGCGGCGCTCGCCAATGCCGGCACGTACCAGTTGATCGCTAGTAATATGTATGGTATGACCATTGCCACTGCGGCTGTGGTAACAGTGACGGTCCCGGCGACGACTATCACGGTAACGCCGTCCAGCGTTAGCTCGTATGTTGGTTTCTCGACTTCGTTTGTCGCCACAGCGTCAGGACCACTTCCCATCACGTATCAATGGCAATGGAATGGCACCAATTTGGTTGGGGCCACCAGCAATACCCTTGTGCTGTCCAACCTGAGTTTGAGTCAATCTGGGAGCTATCGTTGCGTGGCTACCGGCCCTTACACAAATGTCACCAGCAGTGCGGCCGTTTTGACCATGCAACCCATCACCACGACCTGCGTGGATGATTTCGACACGGCGGTTGATGCCACCCAGTGGTTTTCCATCACCGGCGGCAGTGCCTATACGTATGCAGGCTTTGTTTCTGGATCCAAGTCATTGGTCTTTATCGCCACAAGCGGAACCCGGCAAGCTACCACGAGGCCGCTTAGTGCTTATCCGTAAATAGATATTGTCTGTCGCCAGCAGATTATGGCTGCG
>JBAXGN010000370.1 GCA_037139415.1 Verrucomicrobiota bacterium
CTAGGACGCGTCCTTTCACCGATTTAAGTCCAACACCGCAGGGTGTTTGGCAAAAATGAGTGCATGGAGGCGTTCCTGTCCACCCCGAGCGGAGAGGAAGTGCTGCCGGAAGCTCTTCGTGTTGGCTTTGGATTTGGGATGCGCCTTGCGCGCACGATCCACCGCCGCGTTGGCCAGACTGAGCACCACCCGTCGGATCATCCCCAGGACCATCGCTGCGTTGGGGGTCCGCACCCGGCTGGCGTCTTCGTGCATCGTCACGTCCAAGCAGTGATGCAGCCGGCTTTCCACCACCCAGTACCGGCGTTTGAGTTGGAGGAGGCCCAAGGCCTGCAATTGCGTCAACGGCAGACTGCTCAGCAGGAACACCACTTCGCGGGTCCATTTGCCCCGGCGTTTAACCCGCGTCTCCAAGCGGGCCGCTAGCCGGGCTCCCGGAAAGCCCGTTTGACTAGGGGTCACTTCCAGACATTGCAGGTAACGAATTTCCAACCGGCCCCGGTTGCGTTCGCGCCGGAGCACCCGCTGACGCGCCCGGGCTGGAGGGGGAAAAAACCTGTTGGGCAAACAGGGTTTGCAGCGTCCTTTGAAGGGTGGGCTGATTGGCCTTGACGGTCAGGAGATAGTCGCCGCCTTGTTCATAAAGTATCTGTTGCGCGGTCTCCACCTGCGTGTGGAGCGCATCGGCCAGGACGATTTTGCGGTTCAGGTCCAAGCGCCGCAGCAGTTGGCGGGCGGCCGGAATCTCGTTGCTCTTGGCGGGGGTGATCACCCCGCCCAAGTACTGCCCCTGGCCGTTGACCGCGTTGACCATTTCCACCCCGCCATGGCGCATGGCCTTGCCGTCCACGATCACCAAGGCATCCTGCGGCGGGCCGGTCAGCCGCTGTTGCCACGCCAAGAGGATCGCTTCGAGGATCGTCGCATCCACCGCCGCCAGCACGCGGCCGAAGGTCGTCTTGCGCGGACAGCGCTGGCGCTTGGTATGGCGGTCCCACCGAAAGGCCAACGCCCGCAACTGCGCCTGACTCAGCGTGTCGGCAAACTTCTCCAAATCGTCCGGCCCTTGGCGGACGCCCGTGGCCATGGCCATGACAATCAAACAGACCATGCCGGCGATGGGGTACCCCAGGGCTTCCGCGCGGCGAAATTCCGGCAATTCCTCCTGCAACGTCGTCCGGAGGCTGCGGATTTCTTTGACGGTGCGAGTGCAGTGCGGTTGGGTGTTGGCTTCCACCCTGGCCCAGGCGGCTGGCAATTGGGCCGCCCGCAATTTAACACACGCATTTTTAACCAGTTCCCGCACCCAAATCTGCTTGGGCGTGCCGTGTTTGACGTAAAAGTCGGACGCATCCCGCTTCCAGCCGGCGGTTTTACCCAAGTGCGACCAACCGCTGACCTTGTACGCCGTGCCTTGGTAAAGCTGCGGATCGACAAAGGTCTCCACCAAGGCCAAGGGATGTTGCCAGCGCTTTACCCAATCGTTCGACAGCCGTGCCAACATCAGCTTCATGAACCGGCTGACCAGATTGGGAACGTGGCCCCCGGGCAAGACCAGCAGCCGCGAGTTGTTGGCCAGCAGCGCGCGCCGGCGACGGCACTGCTCGGCATCCCAGCCGATGAATTCATCACGATCCTTAAGGTGAAACGCGGCGCCACTCCACGTAGCCAGCGCCAGCCACCGGCCTTGATAGGTCGCCACATAGCGCAGTTGTTCGCCCACCAGCGTGGCGTCGTGCAAATAGTGATGCGCCACGATGAGTTGGTCCCCGCGCGCTATCTCCTTAGCCGAGGTTAATAATCGGACTTGCAGATGATCCAGAATCGCCTGCTCGTCCACCGAAACCTGCCGCCGATTTGAGTTCGTCATCCGGCGAGTGTAAAAAAATACGGACGGCTTGTCCCGAAAATAATGCTAACCCACTCAGAGG
>JBAXGN010000371.1 GCA_037139415.1 Verrucomicrobiota bacterium
CCGGACCAGATGCAACTCGCCCCGGTCCAGCAATTCCCACTGCACCGTTTCCCCCAGTTCCAGCCCGATGGTAAGTGAGTTTTAACCCGTGTTTACCGTACTGGAATGCACTTTTGGTGCCGGTGGTCGGACTCGAACCGACACGACTTTTTATGGTCCCAGGATTTTAAGTCCTGTGCGTCTGCCATTTCGCCACACCGGCTATCGTTATAGAACAACTGCTTAGGCAAGTTGTCGCACCGTCAAACTTGATTCAGTGTTGCCTTATATAACTACTGGTCGCCCCAAGGCGGAGCGCTTGTAATGCCAAGTGATGTCACCTCGAAAACGGGTCAGCGTCAAGTTCATAACACCAATTTTGCTAAAGTGTTTCGAGCGGTTCAAATAATGATGTAGCGCTGAAAGCCGGAGCTGCTCACGGTCCTGCCGGGCAGAATATCAGCACCGACTGACGTCGAGCGGCTACGTAATTTATGGAAATGCTATCAGGGAGCAAGCAGCCGATCGCCGCCTGGGTGCGTACCGGGAGGTTGTCCGACTCAAGCTGAATCTTCAATTTTCAGAGGTTAGTCCAGCACCGCAATTCTGAAGCCCACATTGTACACTTTCTGCCAGGCGGGATAATCGAGGCGGGAACTGGCTCGCGATTCTTTGGGCCGTTCGGACCAGGAACCGCCGCGAACGGCTTTGAGGCCAGTGGAAGTGGCATCGTTCATGGCCAGCCCTGACGAATAGGGATAAGGGCGGTAATCATCCAAGGTCCATTCCGCCACGTTGCCAATGAGGTCGTGAATCCCCCAGGCATTGGGCTGATACCGGCCAACCTCGGCCAGCATCAGCACGCCGTCGTTAAACCGCGATTCTTTGGGCAGGTAATCCCAGAATTTATCCGCGTTTTTGATCGGCTTCGGGTCCACGCCTTTGACCGCCATCTGACTGAGCGAGGCATCCGCCAGGTTTGCGAAGGTGGAAAAATCAGAATCCAACCCGCCATAAAAGAACGGCGTGGCGGAACCAGCGCGGGCCGCCCATTCCCACTGCGCCTCGGTGGGCAACGTCACCTGCTTGCCCGTGCGTTGCGAAAGCCAGCGGCAAAATCCCATCGCCTGGTTCCAGGAAACCCGGATGACCGGCAGGTTCGGCGAATCCATCAGGTAGCCCGGGCGCACCTGGTCTTTGTAATGCTGGTCATAATATCCGTTGCGATGGACCGGATCAAATTGCTGGTACTGCCGCAATGTTATCTCGGTGACGCCCACGCAAAAAGGCCGGCTGATTTTCACCTTTGACTCAGGGTATTCGTTGCTGTCTCCCGCGACATCCCCCATGACAAACTCCCCGGCGGGGATGCGCTTAAGCCGGATCACTTCGCCTCCGCCCAAGTCCAGTTGGGTATCCACCGGGCTGAGGGCGGCCTGCTTTTGCTGAGCACTGGCCGGGCTGAACGGCCAGCCCGCCAGGGTAATCGGCGCGGGCCGGGGCGGCAAAGGCTGGGGCTTCACAAACGCTGGACGATTCTGCAGGGGCGGTAAGGCTTCGATGTCTTCATCCACCCCGGCATCCGTCCGCTTGCATTCCCGGCGGCGGGCTTCAAAGTCGTTGGGAATTTTATGGCCTTCGCTGAAGGAACCGTAAGCCGGCACATTCAGGTCAATCCAGGTCACCAGACGATCCCATGCTTCATCGCTCAGTTTCACGTTGTAATGGTTTTTCCTCAGCATTTGCACCAGCAGGCTGGTATGGACGTGAAATTCCAACGGCGTGAGCGTGTGATAATCCCCCTCGGGCCCGTTGCGGCGCACATACGGATGCAATTCGGTGTATGACTTGGGCAGGCTGGTGATGCCGCCGCTAGCCCCAGTTTACGAGTTAGCATAGTCGTTTTTCTGTAAGCTGTTTTGGTTTA
>JBAXGN010000372.1 GCA_037139415.1 Verrucomicrobiota bacterium
ATTATGTCCGGGCTTCTTAAAAAAACTGCTTTTCTAAGTCCGACAGGCTGCTAGCCATCCAGGATCTAATGCAAAACTGCCCCGATACCTTCAAAAACGGTGCGGAACTCCTCCAAGCCGTAGCTGCCTTCGAGGCCGGTCTGGCAGAGTTGAAAGTGGGACTGGAAAAGCGGGATCCTGCCGCACTGGCGAAGCTGGCCAAGTTCGAGGAATTGCGGCGTAAAGTCCTGCTGTCCTATCCAGCGCTGGATTTTGACACGATCTTGCTTGTAAAACGGCAGGCCTCCAACTTGGGGCTGCGCCTGCCAATTGGCAGGGTAACTCCAGTCTGAAACCGGCGATGGAAAATGAAATAGCCACCCTGGCCTTCAAACAGTCGGATACCCGGATGACCACGCTTTATAAGCCCGCTCAAAACTGGTTTGTGGGGGATGTGGATTTGAATTTTGACGCGGACAGAATGCTGTTTTCCTCAATCGGAACGCAGAATCGTTGGCAGGTGTTCGAGATTAAGGCGGACGGCACAGGGTTGCGTCAGGTTTCCAAGGGCGCGGCTCCCGACGTGGACAATTATGACCCCATGTATCTGCCCGACGGACGCATCATCTTTGATTCCTCTGCCACCTTCCAGGGGGTGCCCTGCGTGGGCGGCAAGGATTATGTGGCCAATTTGCACATCATGAATGCGGACGGAACCGGGGTCCGCCGGCTGTGCTTTGACCAGGATAACGATTGGTGCCCGGTGATGTTGCCCAACGGGCGCGTGATGTACTTGCGATGGGAATATACGGACTCGGCCCATTATTTCAGCCGCGTGCTGATGTCCATGAATCCGGATGGCACCGGCCAGACCGAGTTTTATGGCAGCGACTCATACTGGCCAAACTCACTTTTTTATGCGCGTCCTCTACCGGGCAGCGACACGAAATTCGTGGGGATAATCAGTGGCCACCATGGGGTGCGGCGAATGGGCGAAATGGTTTTATTTGATGCCGCCAAAGGCCGGCAGGAGGACAGCGGCGCCATCCAGCGCATTCCCGGGTACGGTAAACCAGTAAAGGGCATCATCAAGGACCGGCTGGTTGATGATTCCTGGCCCAAGTTCCTTCACCCTTATCCGATTACGGATAAATTGTTCCTGGTCGCCGCCCAGCTTTCTGCCAAATCCACTTGGGGTATCTACCTGGCGGATATCTACGATAACCTCGTGTTGCTTAAACAGGAACCCGGCTATGCGTTATTTGAGCCGTTGCCGTTGCGCAAAACTACTCGCCCGCCTGCGATTGTCGACAAGGTTAATCTCAGCGATCCCAACGCTTCGGTTTATATCCACAATGTTTATTCCGGAGACGGACTCAAAGGCGTGCCGCGTGGCACGGTGAAAAGCCTGCGGGTATTCCAATATGAATACGCCTATCGCAACATGGGGGGGCATTATTACGTCGGGATGGAAGGGCCATGGGATGTGCGCCGTATTATTGGCACCGTGCCGGTGTGCGAAGACGGATCCGCCATGTTCAAGATCCCGGCGAACCGGCCGGTGGCTGTCCAGCCGCTGGATGCTCACGGGCAGGCGTTGCAACAAATGCGCAGTTGGTTTGTGGGGATGCCCGGGGAGAATGTTTCCTGTGTCGGCTGTCATGAGAAACAGAATCAATCCACCGCCCTGACCGTGGCGAGTGCGGCCCGGATGGAGCCGGTGCTGCCCACGCCCTGGCATGGTCCCAAGCGCGGCTTCAGCTTCCTGCGCGAGGTTCAGCCCGTATTGGACCAATACTGTGTTGGTTGCCACGATGGACAAGGCCAGGCGGCTGGGCGTCCCAATTTTGCCATCACCAATGTGATCACCACTAGCCCCAGTTTACGAGTTATTTGAAGGGTGCCTCGGAAGTTATTGTTAACC
>JBAXGN010000373.1 GCA_037139415.1 Verrucomicrobiota bacterium
AGGCGGGACTTGCACCCGCTGGCCTGTCAAAGATCGAAGGCTGCACCAAAAAAATGAAGACCAAGAAATTGGAAGTTTGGAATCAGGCGTTGGAACGGGCGACGAATTCAAACCGCGAAACATGCTAAAAACGCGAACGCTGAAGGCCAGGAGTTGGATGGAGACAGGATGAACAGGATGGACAGGATGGAATAAGTCTCTTAAATTCGGCAAAATCTGAACGTTGATTCAATGTCGGTTCAAGAACAATTTGCAGGCATGTTCCAGTCGGTTGCCGCCGGGCCGCTTGCCCGCAGCCCCGGCTGCCAAACCGTGAGCACGCATAAGCGTGAGACCACCTCTCGACAGTATTCTGTGAACCGGATTGTATTCCTTGCAGCCGCCTGTGTTTTGCTCTGGGGCGGGGCCTCCGTCGGAGCTGATGAAATCCGCATTGAGCATGACGTCAACTATTTGGGGGCGGATCGGAAGGAAAAAGCTGACCTCTACCTGCCGACGCCCCACAGCATGAGCCAACGTTTTCCCGGTGTAATTATCATCCACGGCGGCGGCTGGTCGGGGGGGGATAAACGCCAACTTCGCGAGGTCAATATCAGCACCAACCTCGCGCGCCGCGGTTACGTCTGCATGAGCATCAACTACCTCCTCGCGGACCCCCGGGGCACCGACATCACCTGGCCCCGAAACCTCTACGATTGCAAGAGCGCCGTCCGCTGGCTGCGCCGGAACGCGGCTCGATTTCAAGTGGACCCGGGCCACATCGGCGCCATCGGCGGTTCCGCGGGCGGCCATCTCAGCGCCATGTTAGCCCTGACAGGCGCCAAAGACGGCCTCGACCCTCAAGAGCCCTATGGGGAGTTCTCCTGCGGTGTTCAGGCGGCGGTCGATCTTTACGGCCCGGCCGATTTGCTCAACTGGCAGGACCTCTCCATGTTGCGGAAAAAACGCTCCGAAGCTCCCGAAGCTTACATAAAAGCCTCCCCACTGACCTACGCCGACAAAACGGATCCTCCCCTCCTGATCTTCCATGGCACCGCCGATACCATCGTGCCGGCGCAGCAGTCGGAATTGCTTGCCTCCGCGCTGGAAAAAGCAGGTGTGCCCCACCAGCTCGTCATCGTCCCGGGCGGAGTGCATGGCTTCCATCTCGAGCCGAAACAGCAGGACTTAAGGCCGCTGGTTCTTGGCTTCTTCGACAAATACCTCAAGGCAAACCCATGAAGTTTCTTTGGCCGTTTCTCTTGCTCCTGGTGGTTGTCCCATCCCGCCTCAAAGGAGCGGCCCCTGCTCCGGATGGCACTTTCAGCGTGGCTGCGTTTGGCGCCAAGGGTGACGGGCAAAACGATGACCGGGCGGCTATTCAGCAGGCGATTGACGCCGCCATCGCCTCCGGAACAAACGCCGTTGTTTCGTTCGGTCGTGGCATGTTCTACCGCCTTGGGAAACAGGACGACGACCCTGCCGCGCTGCGCCTCGGTGGCGCCTCGGGCCTTACCCTCTCAGGCAACGGGGCGACTTTGCTGGCGCACCCTTCCAACCGCCAGCTTGCTATCTTTGACTCCAAACACGTGCTAATTCGCGACCTCCTGCTGGACTTCAATCCCCTTCCTTTCACCCAGGCTCGGGTGACCGATTTGGCGCTGGCCCAGGGCACCATTCGATTCCGCGTGGAGCCCAACTACGATGACCCCTCGGTGGGTGCTGGGGACCTTTACCCCGACTTCAAGAATTCCGACGCCGTGTTTCTCGACGGCGCGACCCGTGCCTTCACCCATGAGTGGGGACGGGTCAGCAACATCACCGCGCTGGAAAACCATGTCTTTGAGGTGTATGGCTGATTTTTCTCTTATGTAACCTACTGCTGATAAGAATAATCAAA
>JBAXGN010000374.1 GCA_037139415.1 Verrucomicrobiota bacterium
CGCAGTAATATAATCTCACTGCGGATCGTGAGTATTACTACAGAGAGTCCGATTTTTCGTCAATAAGGTTTTTTACTGAAATTTATTGCGCATGATAAATTCTCTTTATTCGCCCACCATTCCCCCGATTTTGTAAGCCGGATTTTGCTTTGAGTGGTTGTGTCTGCGCTGTTCCTCCTTGCCGTCCTTGCCGTCTTTGCAGTCCTTCACCCGCCGCCTTTTCACCAGAAAATTCCAAATCCATCCGTTTAGAATATAACCTGGCCCTACTTCATCTTCGACTTTAGCCTGATCCTTTTCCCAGCCACCATGAAGTTGCCATGTCCAAAATGATGAATCGTCTTTGGATTTTTCACGGCGGGGTTGACCCATGCTTTGACAACTTCCACGACAAACATGCAATACTTGGCCACCATCCTGGTATCCACAACGCGACATTCGAGATTTGCAAAGCACTCCTCAATCAAAGGCGCCCCAACTCGCGATGCAGGCTTTGGTGTCAGGCAAACATGCTTAAACTTGTCGATAGTCGCTCCTGATGTATTGCCGCAGCCCACCACCTTTTCAGCAATCTCTACCGTAGGGATGTTAATGACACATTCCTTGGTCGCTTTCAACAGACCGAAGGAATAGTTGCGATTGCTGATGACGCAACCAACCAACGGCGGCTCAAACTCCATCATAGTGTGCCACGACATAGTCATAATGTTAGCGCGGCCATTACGGGCAGTCGTGACCAAAACAACTGGCCCCGGTTCCAGCAACCCATAGACCTTGGACAGCGGATAGGATTTCTTAGCCATGTTGGTTCTCCGTTTCGATAGTGATTATCTCCGCTTCATTCGTCACGCGACATAATACGGTTATAATCCAACTCTTTGCTGGATACCAGCGCGTCCCAACTCCGGCTAGCGTCCAAGCTGGCCGTCTTCGCATTCGTATTCAGGATTATGCTCCCATCCATTTGCCCTGGGATCAGCTTGAGACTTAGATTGCGCCTGGAACGCTCTAACCCACTGCTCTGCTTCCATTTGTTGTTTCAAGGACAGGTGAGAGGTGACGTTGGTATAATTTACCTGAGCATGCATGAGAATATTCGAATCAAAAGCATGGTTTTGAGCTAACTTACACCACATGGCAGCTTCCACTAAATCACGTTTCGCGGTTGCTCCCGAGAGGATAGCATATCCCAAATCATTTTGCGCCTCACTATTTCCGTGTCCTGCGGCATGGCGGAGTAATCTTTCGGCTTCAGTTTGATCTGGAGGGATGTCCTTTCCCCTTATCAACATAATCGCGAGGATCGTTTGGGCTTGCAGGTGATCATGCTCAACTGCGCGCCGAAGCCAACGGACTGCCTCTGGCCTATCTTGGGGATAGCGAGAGCATCCCTGAGCGGGCAGACGACCATTAAAATACATTTCGTATAGGGTAAATTCTGCTTTGGCCCACCCCTCGGCGGCAGACTTGGCCAGCCAGTTTTTCCCGGCCTCACAATCCTGTGGCATGGTATTCCCGCGAAAGCAGGTCATGGCACATTGAAATTGCGCTTCCCGATGCCCTGCCCGGGCAGCTCTTAGCATGTACTTATCGGCCAGTTCCATCGAGGCGCGGTTGGTTTTTTCTTCCAAATAGTGCAAGGCTAGGTCATACAAAGCCGAGGGGTGGTTCTTGGCAGCGGCTTTTCTATACCACGCTAACGACAGCGCCATATTTTTGGGCACCCCATCGCCTGCGTCAAAAGCCATTCCCATGAAATACTGGGCTTCGGTGCAGCCTAGCCCCAGTTTACGAGTTAGCATAGTCGTTTTTCTGTAAGCTGTTTTGGT
>JBAXGN010000375.1 GCA_037139415.1 Verrucomicrobiota bacterium
CCACCATAGCTAAAAGGAGCGTTATGGCAACGAGTTTCAGAGACGCTACACTAGCTTCTCACCCATGAGCATCACCGCCGTCATTGAAAAGGGAATCATCAAGCTTCCCGGCGACGTTCCCTGGGCCTCGGGCACCGTCGTTCGGATTGAACCAGTGGACGAGCAGACGCCCACGCTGTGGGATACGCTCAAGGATTTTGACGGCATGGCCGGCGATCTGCCCGTTGCCCTCGCTGCCAATCTCGACCGCTACGTTCACGGCCATTCCCGGCCGTGAGCACCCGCCGGCAAAATGAAAAAAAAGTTTGGCCGTTGGGAGACCTTGCCCGGCGGTGGACGTCGCTATCGGTTGGAAGTGGCCGGTCGGCTCGGCTGGCAGGCGCGATATTTGAAGGAAGTGGATGCGGATGAAACCACCCTGCGCTTTTGGCAGGAGATCTACGATGCCGCCGGCAAATTGATGGAAACCCATGAGAAATTCCCGGTGGATAAAGGCCACCAGAAAGCGTAGCCTGCAACCATGACGATCACAAAACAAACCGTGGCCGACCAAATCGCTGCCTATCTCCACCACGAGATGACGCTTGCGCAGTTGGTGGATTGGGCAGAACACGCCCTGCTGGACGGCGAGTTGGCCGAACCGGATGCCCCGACACTCTCCTCCGTCATCGCCCGTCTTGGCGTGGCCGACGTGCGCGCGTTTGGTCTGGCTTGGAATGATTGCGAAGAACTGCTTCAGAGACTTGGTTTTTCTCCCCGTGTGGAAGTGGTCGCGGCCTGATAATGACCTCTCTGACCAGGCCGGCTTTGCCGCGTTGCTCAAATGAGCCGCCCAACCGCGGCGGCACGCAACCGGCAACAACGCGGCCCATGGAATGCCCCATGAAAGCCCGGCAGGGCTGGCATCTTGGTAGTTTCCCACCGCCAAAATGAAATGGCTCCGTTCAGGAGC
This sequence comes from Verrucomicrobiota bacterium, assembly GCA_037139415.1. Classification (NCBI taxonomy): domain Bacteria; kingdom Pseudomonadati; phylum Verrucomicrobiota; species Verrucomicrobiota bacterium. The sequence goes on from JBAXGN010000375.1 coordinate 953, forward strand.
GACAGGTTCCGGGCTGTGGAAATATGCCGCTCCTGAACGGAGCTTGGTTGGATGGGCGGAGGCTGGGCTACAACGATGCCGCGCCGACGGCGCTCTCCGACACACGCTGGCCGCTGGCCACCGCCAAGGGCATGGGTGTCAAAAGTGAGTGAGGTCCGACCCGGTCACAAAACTAGGTGGTGGCTGACCCGTTCACTGATCCAAATCTTGCTCAGTCGTGCGGGGGCACCGTGCCCGCAACAGTTCGGCCTCGTGTTTGTCTGTTTCTGCCCGACTTCGGGATCCTAAAACGGATGATACAAAAGCAAACACCCTTTTGTATTTGCCCATGACAGCACTCCAATAACCGCTTTTGTGAAACAATGATGTTACCAGTATCCAAGGAGTAACAAGCAAGAGGGCAATGACGTATAGTAACGATGCAAGAACAACCACCAACAATATCACTAGACTTGTTGTGCTATAGCTGATAAGGGGCGGCGGGACCGTAATTGCATCCCCGCACTGGCGGCAGAAGCTCGTATTTGCTCGGAAAAGCAGGGCTGAGAAGCGTGTTAGCTGCACAAAAGGGAAAGCATTTCCGCGCCGTCGCCCATTTTCATCGGCTTTCGGTTATAGCACAACAAGTCTACTAATGGATGGACCATTTTAGCCCCCGAAGTTATATACTTCACGCGGCCATAGACTGCGCTTTTTCGAACTGCTGAAAATTCAAGGTCAGCAACGATTGCAGTTCTTCGGCATGGCGCTCGTGGACGGTGCTTAGGAAGCCAGCAATGGCCCCCTTGAACGCCGCGAAATTCTCGTAGTATGTCGCGGCCAGACACTGCTTCTGGGTGAACTTCCAGAGCCGTTCGATCAGGTTCAAG
>JBAXGN010000376.1 GCA_037139415.1 Verrucomicrobiota bacterium
TTTTGAATTTTCAATTCTGCCCACGCGTGGCTGGTTTTGACTGCCCGCTGACACTATTACTCGTCCGCCAATGGCAGACAGATGACTGCCGCTTCCTGCCGTCCTTGGCATGACACCAAGCAGTTAAGCCGGAGATAAGGATAAATTTCACGCTGCCGTTCGATGCCGGGAAACTCAAGGTAATGGATATTTACCTGGTTGACGCTGATGCTCTCGATTGCTTTTGGGTTATCGAACTGAATGACGCTATGCCCCTTGGCGATGGCTCGGATGATTTCCGGAGAGCCGGGCACGCTTTGGGGTTTGTCCGGGATGACGTTGCGCCACACCATTTCAAAATCACAGATTTGCCCTGCGTTTCCGAAGCCGATCCAAATGCCTCCCGCAACGCCACGACCCACGGAGCTAAACCCGTTAATCGTGCGTTTGAAGAACAAAAATCGCGCAATGGTGTCCGTTTTAAGATTATTCGCGTCGGGACTGCGGCGCGAACGCTCGCGCACTGCATGAGTGTAATCCAAGGAACTCCCGCCAGGTGTAAATGCCAACTCGCTCTCCGCCAGTCCAAGGCGCTGAAATGTTTGTCTGGCCAGGGTGAGGGCCTGCTTTTCGTCGGGGACACTCTCATTGGTTTGTCGCGTGCTGGCAATGGCCGCGCTGTTTTTATATAGAATCCAACCTTGACCGGGGAAAATACCGAGAAACCGTTTTTGGTCCGGGCTGCGGTAATAGCGTACGTTATGGTCTTTGAAAACACCTTCACCTTCCGGCACGGCCCGGTTTTGTTCCGTGAATTCCGCCAGGTTTAACAAGTTGGAAGTCAGGCTTGCCGGATAATTGGTGTTGGCAACCTTGAATCGGAAAACTTTCTCTGGCAGCGCATTGGTGCATGGCCAGGCAATGGGAATTTTATTGGGCGCGAAAGACGCTCCCAGCCGGGAAAGGTCAATGCCGCCACCTTTGCCTGGCAGCGCTGAGAATCCCACCCACAGCAATACGAAAAAAAACAGTTTCATGGATTCTGGGGAAAAACGCGAACGTCCTCGTAGGTAATGTCAGCCGGATTTCCTGAATCTGGGTCCTCGTAGCTGTAAATAGTGTCGTTAAAACAATTCCCCCATCCAGCCACCCGGAAATAGATATTCACATCGGGTTTGCCAAGCATTTGGGTCGCGGTCCCGGCGGCATACCATGAATCCGTGACTTTCATTGCTGTACCGGTCGCTTTTCCGGTAAGGGAATCGGCAAATACCCGCCCGACATCTTCAACCATATACACGCCGGTTTTGGCACTGCACAAAAGGTGTAAGGAATCATTAATGGGCAAGGCCAATTTATTCCACATATCCGTGTAGTTGTTTTCATTTAGCATATTGCACGCCAGGATTGCCATCCAGCGCAAGTTCTGGCTCCCCAAATCCATTTCTGACAAACGAACATAGTCGTAAGCCGTCGCGCCCTTATTGAAAACCGGATAATAGGTTGTCTTGGGACCATTGGCTGCGGTGGTATAATCTCTGCCGATCCCTCGAATTCCATGACCAATCAGCAAACCTAGCCCCAGTTTACGAGTTATTTGAAGGGTGCCTCGGAAGTTATTGTTAACCT
>JBAXGN010000377.1 GCA_037139415.1 Verrucomicrobiota bacterium
TATCATTCGTGACGATGAAAGTCACGGTTTGCGTGGCTTCATCCGGCGGGCCGGGAGAAATATTGATCGCAAAGTTCGTCACGGTTTGCGGGCCAGCATCCTCCATCACGAATTGGCTGGTATTGCCAGCCTGGAAGTTGGCTTTACTCGCTCCGTAGTAGATAATGTTGGCGCACAGATTGTTTCCTTGCGGTTGAGGGGAGTGGAAATTAGCGGTAGTCATGCCGCCAAAGAGCACATTGCCCCGGCCCGCTTGTAGTTCTCCCAGAACAACCCGGTTCGAAACATCAGTTATCAGCGCGGTCATCGCTACCCCAGTGAGGAAGCCGTGCGAGAAATAGCCACCAGTCCAAGCTGTGCCGACTGGCGACTGCGGACCGTTAAAGATGGAATGACCGGGAATTGCGGCTGAGGCGGTGCCAGAGAAGGACGTCGCGCCGTCGTAATTCAGCGTGACGCCAAAACCAAAGTTGATATTTCCGCCCTTATTTGGGGCAGCGTTGATAAACAGGCTGCCGCCGTTGCTTACCCACCCCTGCAGCGCCCCAAGGTTGGCGGTCAGGAAGGCGTTCAGCGCATTAGCCAGCGCATCACTACCCTCCAAGAACAGAAACTTGTTGGTGGCCAGCAAGGTTTGCACGTCAACCGTTTCAAAGGTGTATCCCCGCCAGTTGCCAGGGCCGAAGGCCGTGTCCATTGCGCTTTCATTTTCTGTGTTTCCCCAAGGATTACCGACTGTGGATTTAAGGTAGGCCACCGCCATAGGCATACTACCACCTACCTGCCCGCTCAGATTGAAGTTCGGCGGGTCATTCACCGGCGTAATAGTGATGGTGAACGTGTTTGTCGTCTTGTCCATCCCGCCGTTGGCGGTGCCGCCGCTGTCCTGAGCCATGATGGTTACGGTGGCTGAGCCATTGGCATTGGTGGCAGTGGTAAAGGTCAACGAGCCGTTCAAGGCCAGCACTGGTTGCACTGAGAAGAGCGAGGGGTTGCTGACAGATAGCACCGTGAGGTTAGTCACGCTCTGGCTGCTTTCGTTGCCCGGGCCGGGCGAGGTGGTGACGAAGCCGGGCACGGTAACGACGCCAGCGTCTTCCAGCACCGTCACGTTATTCGAGGCCAGGGTAATCACGGGCGGGTCATTGACCGGAATGACGGTGAGGGTGAAGGTGTTCGTCGCTGTGTCGGTTCCGCCGTTGGCGGTGCCGCCGTTGTCCTGGGCCATGATGGTTACGGTGGCGACGCCGTTGGCGTTGGATGCGGTAGTGAAGGTCAGAGTGCCATTTAACGTCAGCGTCGGTTGCACCGAGAAGAGTGAGGGATTGCTGACACTCAGCACCGCCAGGTTGGTCACGCCCTGGGCGCTCTCATTGGCCGGCCCGGGCGAGGTGGTGACGAAGCCGGGCACAGCCGTCACGCCAGCGTCCTCCAGCACCAAGACGTTGTTTGATGCCAAGGTGATCACCGGCGGATCGTTCACCGGCGTAATGGTCAGGGTGAAGGTGTTCGTGGTCTTGTCCATGCCGCCGTTGGCAGTACCACCGCTATCCTGCGAGACCACGGTTACGGTGGCGACGCCGTTGGCGTTGGGGGCGGTGGTAA
>JBAXGN010000378.1 GCA_037139415.1 Verrucomicrobiota bacterium
CAAACCGTTTTTTTAAGAATCTTTATGTAGCGTTATTTATGCGCTGCTGTATAGCCCTGTCTGGTCGCCAGAGCGCGTTTGATTTCGATGAACTCGGCATCCAGGATGTCGTCGAAGTCCTCAACCGCGCCAATGCGGACGCTGTAAAGGCCGACTTCGGCAATCGCACCCGCAACGAAGACCCCGTCATTCATTTCTACGAGCATTTTCTCGCCGCCTATGACAAGCAAAAGAAAATCCAGCGCGGTGTCTTTTACACCCCCAATGCCGTAGTCTCCTATATTGTCCGCGGAGCCCACGAGTTGCTCCAAACCGAGTTTGGCATCGAGGACGGCCTTGCCTCCACCATCACCTGGGGGGAAATGCTGAAGAAGAACCCCACCCTCAAACTCCCTAAAATCCTTGTTCCCAAGGCGGGCAAAGCCGAGGGCGAGGAGGTGGACCTCTCGCCTGATGAGTTTTTCGTCATGATCCTCGACATTGCCACCGGCACCGCCACATTCCCCGTCGAGGTCATCGAGGTCATCTTCCAGCACCTGAAAGCCAAATGGGAAAAACACGGCCTCCAGGGGATGCCCCTACTCAAAATTCGGGATCTCGGCATTCGGATTTCGGATTTTCGTTCCTATTGGAACGCTTACGTACCTGCCGCACTACTGCCCCGACTCTACGGCTACGAACTCATGATGGCACCCTACACCATCGCCCACATGAAGCTCGCGCTGAAATTTTCCGAAATCAACGCACGCCTTGGCCAACCCGATTACCAGTTCAAATTCGAGGGCCGCGTACACATTTACCTCACCAATACTCTCGAACCGCCAACAGGCTTTCAAACCCAACAGTTTGCAGAGTTCTTTCCGGCACTGGCTCACGAAGCCGCAGCAGTCAATAACGTTAAACGTACGAAGCGATTCACTGTCGTTATTGGCAATCCTCCTTATGCCGGGCATTCATCTAACCAGGGCGACTGGATTCGGTCGCTTGTTCGGGATTTTTACTTTGTCGATGGAGAGCCCCTTGGTGAACAAAATCCAAAATGGCTACAGGACGACTATGTGAAGTTTATTCGCCTCGCCCTTCATACGCTCTCCATCTCCAATTCCGGCGTTCTTGGATTTATCACAAATCATGGGTTTGTAGAAAATCCCACATTTAGGGGGATTCGATTCCAATTGCTCGCTGATTCTCCAAATCTCCACATTCTCGATCTTCATGGTAATTCCAAGAAGAAAGAAAAGTGTGCTGATGGCTCTCCGGATGAGAATGTTTTTGATATTCAACAAGGAGTAGCTATTTCCCTTTTCACCAAAGGATTCCAGGGAACACAACGACAAATTCACCATGCCAACCTGTTTGGATCGCGTGAGTTCAAATACAACGCACTTGCAAACAACACCGTCGCATCAATGAAATGGAATACGGTCATGCCGGTTGCTCCGTTCTACCTTTTCACTGATGAAGACGCACACCTTCGTCAAGAGTATAATGTCACCGGGCAGATCAAAACCAGCCATTAATGGGCAGATCAAAACCAGC